>JAXIPH010000044.1:0-10239 GCA_045403035.1 Thermoleophilia bacterium
CAGTCGATCGACGGGCTCGACATCGCCCTCGTGGCCCTGGAGCGCCACGAGGACGGGGCGCGGCTGCGCTACATGTGCCACGCCTCGGGGGTCCAGACGCGCCGCGACATGCGGGTTCTGGACGTGATCGCCGTCGACGACGGCGCGCGGCGCTACCGGGTGGCGCCCATCGACAGCCGCTCCGAGGGCAACCGCCTGCAGGGCGCCTTCGCCCTGGCCCCGGCGATCCCGCTGGAGGCGCGGCGCCTCACGCTCACCATCGGAACCGTCCGGGAGGAGGGCGGCCAGCGGGAGCGGCTGTCCGGTCCCTGGGTGTTCCCGATCCCGCTCGCGCCCAAGGCGCCATGAGCTCGGAGCCGCCGCTCGGGCCCCGGGCGGCCCGCGCGGCCAACGCGGTGCGCGAGCGGCCCGAGGAGCCCTGCCCCTTCCGCACCGCCTTCCAGCGCGACCGCGACCGGATCCTGCACACCACCTCCTTCCGGAGGCTGAAGCACAAGACGCAGGTCTTCGTGGCCCCGGCGGGCGACCACTACCGCACCCGGCTCACCCACACCCTCGAGGTGTCGGCGCTGTCGCGCACCGTCGCCCGGGCCCTCCGGCTGAACGAGGACCTGGTCGAGGCGATCGCCATGGGCCACGACCTCGGCCACGCACCATTCGGTCACGCCGGGGAGGCGGCGCTCGATGCCCTGCTGGGCGAGCGCCACGGTCGCCGCTTCGAGCACAACGTCCAGAGCCTGCGCGTCGTGGAGGTGCTGGAGCGGGACGGGGCCGGCCTCAACCTGACCCGCGAGGTGCGGGACGGCATCCTGCACCACACCGGCAGCGGACGGCCCGCCACGCTCGAGGGCCAGGTCGTGCGCCTTCTCGACCGGGTCGCCTACGTGAACCACGACATCGAGGACGCGCTGCGCGCGGGGGTCATCGCCCCCGGCGACCTTCCCGCCGGCGACGTCGCCGCCCTGGGCGCCACCACCTCCGAGCGGCTCACGACCCTGGTTGCCGACGTCGTGGACACCACCGGCGAGGGCGACGAGATCCGGCAGTCGCCGGAGATCGGCAGGGCGTTCCTGCGCCTTCGCCGCTTCATGTTCCAGAACGTCTACCTGGCGCCTCCGGCCGGCGACGAGGCCGAGCGGGCGGGAAGCGTCGTGCAGGCCCTCTTCCGCCATTTCCACGACCATCCGGAGCTGATGCCGCCCTCGCCGGAGCCCGACCCGGTCACCCGGACGACGGACTTCGTGGCGGGCATGACCGACCGCTATGCCCTGCGCGTCTACCGCGAGGCGTTCATGCCCCGGGAGGGGCCTCTCTAGCGGGTGGCGTAGGCTCAGGGGATGGGATTACAGCTTCCGTTCCTGCCGAGAGGGTCGGACGCCATCGATCTCGCGGTCGATCTGGGCACCGCGAACACGCTCGTCTACCTCCGCGGGCAGGGGATCGTCCTCACCGAGCCGTCGGTCGTCGCGGTGGAGGAGCGCACGGGCGACGTCGTGGCCGTGGGGGCGCTGGCGCGGCGGATGCTCGGGCGCACGCCGGCCACCATCACCGCGACGAGGCCCCTGCGCGACGGGGTCATCCACGAGATCGGGGTGACCCAGCAGATGCTGCGGCACTTCATCACCCGCGCCCTCGACGGCCGGCGTGGGCGGCCGCGGGTGATGGTCTGCGTGCCCTCCGGCCTCACCCCGCTCGAGCGGCGCGCCGTGCTCGAGGCGGCCGACGAGGCGGGCGCGCGCGAGGCGCTTCTGATCGCGGAGCCGATGGCGGCGGCGATCGGCACCGGGCTGCCCGTGGGCGAGCCGGTCGGACAGCTCATCGTGGACATGGGCGGCGGCACCACCGAGGTGGCCGTGATCGCGCTCGGGGGCATCGTGAGCTCACGCTCGATCCGGATCGGCGGGGACGCCCTGGACGAGGCGATCGCGGTCCATGTGCGACGCGAGCACAACTTCATGATCGGCCTGCAGACGGCCGAGGACCTCAAGTTCCGCGTCGGCTCGGCCTACCCGGGCGCGGTGGACGCGCCGACGGAGGTGAGGGGGCGCGACCTCACCCTGGGCATCGCGCGCAGCGTGATGCTCGACCCGGAGGTGATGCGCGCGGTGCTGGAGCCGGTCATCTCCCAGGTGGTGCTGGCGATCGTCGAGACCCTGTCGGAGACACCCCCCGAGCTGGCGGCGGACGTCATGTCGAACGGCCTCATGCTGGCGGGCGGCGGTGCGCTGCTGCCGGGCCTGGACGAGCGGCTGCGGCACGACACCGGCCTGGCGGTGCACGTCGCCGATGACCCCCTGACATGCGTGGCGATGGGCGCCGGCATGGCCCTCGAGCCCATCCGGAGCTCACGGCGAGGCTCGGCGATCACCGTCCCGCGCTGACCGCGGGAGGGCGGGGCGCCGCCCGTCACTCGGCGGCGACGACCCCCACCGGGCAGCTCACGCCGGTCCCACCGAGGCCGCAGTAGCCGTTCGGCACCTTCGCCAGGTACTGCTGGTGATAGTCCTCGGCGTAGTAGAACGGCGGCGCGTCGACGATCTCGGTGGTGATCGGCCCGTAGCCGGCCGCCGCGAGGCGCTCCTGGTACGCGTCGCGCGATGCCTCCGCGGCCCGGCGCTGCGCCTCGGAGAAGACGTAGACGCCCGAGCGGTACTGCGTGCCCGCGTCGTTGCCCTGGCGCATGCCCTGGGTGGGGTCGTGCCCCTCCCAGAACAGCTTCAGCATCGCGTCGTAGCTCGTGAGGGTGGGGTCGAACACCACCAGGACCACCTCGTTGTGGCCCGTGCGCGTCGAGCACACCTCGTCGTAGGTGGGGTTGGGCGTGTGGCCGCCGGCGTAGCCCACGGCGGTGGTGAAGACGCCCGGCGCCTGCCAGAAGATCTTCTCGGCGCCCCAGAAGCACCCCATGCCGACGATCATCTGCTCGTGACCCTCGGGGAAGGGCGGCTCGAGGGGGGTTCCCAGCACCTCGTGGCGGGCGGGCACCCGCATCCGCTGCTCGCGCCCGGGCAGCGCCTCGTCGGGGGTGGGCATGCGGGTCTTCGTCCTGGAGAAGAGCGGCACGGCGGGTCGTCCTCCCGAGAGTTGGTGCGTCCGTGACCGAGGATAGCGCCGCGTGCCCTTTGCGCCACTCGTATCCTTAGAGACGATCCCGTGCCGCTGATCTCTCCCGAGAGCGTCGAGTCCGTCCGCCAGGGGGCAGACCTGGTGGAGCTGGTGCGCGGCCGGGTGGACCTGGTGCGCCGTGGCGGACGCTGGTGGGGGAGGTGTCCCTTCCACGACGAGCGCACGCCCTCGTTCAGCCTCCTCCCGCCGGACTTCCGGCGCTACTACTGCCACGGCTGCGGCGCCACCGGGGACGCCATCAGCTGGATGCGCGAGCGGGAGGGGTCGGCGACCTTCGCCGAGGCCGTCGAGGGCCTGGCCGAGCGCTTCGGCATCCCCTTGCGCTTCGAGGAGGAGACGCCCGTCGATGCGGCGCGGCGGGCGGCCGCCGAGCGGCGGCGGCGGCTGCTCGATCGCGCGGCGGCCTTCTATGCGGAGTACCTCTGGAGGGCGGCCGAGGCCGCGCCCGCCCGGGAGTACCTGGCGGGCCGGGGCTTCGACGAGTCGCTGGTGCGCCGTTTCAACATCGGATACGCCCCCGGCGGGGGGGCGGTCCTCTCCGGCCGGGCGATCCGCGAGGGCTTCTCGCGGGCGGAGCTGGTCGACGCCGGCCTGGCGCGCCTGCGCGGCGGCCAGGCCGCCGACTTCTTCGCCTCGCGCATCGTGTTCCCCATCGCCGACGGACAGGGGCGCGTGCAGGGCTTCGGCGCCCGCACCCTCGACCCCGCCGAGCGGGCGAAGTACGTCAACTCCCCCGAGGGCGAGCATTTCCGCAAGCGGACGCTGCTCTTCGGGCTCGCCGAGGCCCGCACCCAGGCCGCCAAGCGCGGGTTCTTCGTGGTCGCCGAGGGCTACACCGACGTGATGGGCCTGGTCGCATCCGGGGTGGAGGCGGCCGTGGCCTGCATGGGTACCTCGCTCACCTCCGAGCAGCTCAAGCTCCTGCGGCGCTACGCCGGGGAGGTGCGCCTGTCCTTCGACGGGGACCGGGCGGGCGAGCAGGCCGCGTGGCGGACGGTCGAGGCCGCCCAGGGCATCACCCTCGCGCTGTCGGCCGTGAGGCTGCCCTCCGGGCTCGATCCGGGTGACCTGGCGGGGGACGAGGAGGGTCGCCGGGCACTCAACCTGGCTGTGGACTCTTCCGAACCTCTGGTAACTTCCCTCATCCGTTCGCGCGTCGCGCGTGCGGGCCGGTCTCCCCGGGATCGGGGGCAGGCCTTGGAGGAGATTGCGCAGCTCCTTCGCCGGTTCCCGGACGATTCCATGGAGAAGGACGAGGGGGTTCGCTTGGCGGCAGGGCTTCTCCAGCTGTCCCAGGGAGTTCAGGAGCGCCTTCGCACGTCGTCGCGCCAGTCGGCCCCGGCCGGAGCCGTGCTGCCCCAGCGCGAGGCGCCGGCGCAGGAGGTCCGCGAGCGCCGCTTCCTGGCCATGGCCGTCGCGCTGCCCAAGGCCGCGGGCGACTACCTCGAGAGCCTGTCCTCAGACGCCTTCGAGCTCGAGGAGCATCGGCGGGCGCACGAGCTGCTGCGCGCCGGCACGGTCGACCTGGACGCCTGGCCCGAGGACCTCGGCGGGCTGGTCCTGACCCTGCGGCTGGAGCTGGCCGGCACCCAGGTGACCGAGGCGGAGCTGCGGGAGGCCGCCTATCGCCTGGAGCTGCCCATGCTCGAGCGCCGCGCGTCGCAGATGCGCGCCGCGGGCGACGACGCCGGCTGGCTGGAGGCCCAGGAGCTGGCGCGCAGGGTGCGCGCCGCCCTGCGGGGGGACGGATGAGCACCGAGGTCTCGGTCACCGCGCTCGATGAGGTGCGTGAGCTGATCGCGGAGGGCCAGGAGCTGGGGGCGGTGCCGCTCTCCCGGCTGGCCGACGTGGTCGAGGCGGCGGACCTCTCGGAGGAGCAGCAGGAGCGCCTGCTGCAGGTGCTGGCGGAGCTCAACATCGAGCTCCTGGGCGAGGGCCCGGACCCGGGCCCCATCAACGGCGCCGGCCCGCGGCTCGACCTGTCCGTGAAGTCCCACTCGAACGACCCCGTGCGGATGTACCTGCGGGAGATCGGCCGAGTACCGCTGCTCACCGCCGCCCAGGAGGTCTCGCTCGCAAAGCGCATCGAGCGCCGCGACATGGCCGCCAAGGCGTCGCTGATCGAGGCGAACCTGCGCCTGGTGGTGTCGGTGGCCAAGCGCTACGTGGGCCGCGGTCTCGCCTTCCTCGACCTCATCCAGGAGGGGAACCTGGGCCTCATCCGGGCGGTCGAGAAATTCGACTACCGCAAGGGCTACAAGTTCTCCACCTACGCCACCTGGTGGATCCGGCAGGCCATCACCCGGGCCATCGCCGACCAGGCCCGCACGATCCGCGTCCCGGTGCACATGGTGGAGACGATCAACCGCCTCTCCCGCGTGCAGCGGCAGCTCCTTCAGGACCTCGGCCGCGAGCCCAGCGTCGCCGAGCTGGCCAAGGAGCTCGAGGTCACCCCGGACCGCGTGCGCGAGATCCAGAAGGTGGCCCAGGAGCCGGTCTCGCTGGAGACCCCGGTGGGAGAGGACGAGGACTCCGAGCTCGGCGACCTGATCGAGGACGGCCAGATCCAGAGCCCCACCGACGCGGTCGCGCTGCTGCTGCGCCGCGAGGAGCTCGAGGACGTGCTCAGCCAGCTGACCCACCGCGAGCGCAAGGTGCTGGAGCTGCGGTTCGGCCTCCGCGGCGAGGAGCCCCGCACCCTGGAAGAGGTGGGGCAGCGCTTCGGCGTGACGCGCGAGCGCATCCGCCAGATCGAGGCGAAGACCCTCAGCAAGCTCCAGACCTTCCGCGACACCCAGCGCCTGCGGGAGTTCCTCGACTAGAGCCAGACGGGGCCGCGGGGCGTCGGGCTAGGGGGCGGCCTCGGGCGGTGCGATGAGGGCGGATGCCGCCGCGCGGCGCGTGGCGCCGGCGACCTCCAGGACGCAGCGGGCCGAGAGGGTCAGCTGGCCGCCCTCCGGCTCGGGGCGGCGCGGAGCCGGCCCGAGCCAGACGATGCGGGGAGCCGGGCCGAGCATCGCCGCCCGCTGGGCCCACGTGAGCAGCCGCGCCAGGGCGAGCGCCCCGGCGCTCACGGCCTCGGGCTCCCCGCGGGCGGCCACGTACGAGCGGTGCGCCGCCAGGCACGCGGCGAGGCTCAGACCGTCGGGGGCGCCCTCGTGGTCCAGGTCCAGCTCCACGAGGGTCGCGTCGGCCTCGCCCCCGGTGCCCTTCCCGGGACGGGTCAGGGCGGGGGCGAGGCGCACGAGCTGGTCGCGCAGGCCCATCCCGAGGGCCTCAGCCGCCACGCGCAGCTCGGGCTCGATTCCGGCCGTCCGCTCGGCGTGGGCGTCGGAGAGCCGAAGACCCACGCGACGCGCCCGGTCGCTAGGTGACCGGCGGCGGAGGCGGGGCCGCGTCCCCGGCCGGGGGAGCCTCGGTGAAGACGAACTCGTCGGGCTCGCCGCCCAGCCGGTCCTTCACGAGCCAGTAGGCGAGGCCCGCCAAGGCGAGCAGCAGCAGGAGCTTCTTCATCTGGTTCTGCCTTTCTTGCCTCGTGCGGAAGGTCAGAGGCTATCGCATGGGTCAGCCGTCTCCGGCCACCGACAGCACCACCTTTCCGACCGTCTCGTCGCCGCCCACGGCGCGGTGGGCCCGGGCGGCCTCCGCGAGGGGCAGCACCCGGTCGATCACCGGCCGCAGGCGGCCGTCGGCCAGGCGGGGGGCCAGCCACGGCGCCAGCTCGCGCGCGAGGTCGGCCTTCTCCTCGAGCGTGCGGGCCCGCAGGGTGCTCGCGAAGATCGTGGCCTGCGCCGGCAGCAGGTCGGCCAGGTTCACCTCCACCTTCGCCCCGCCGACCATGCCCACCAGCGAGATGCGCCCCAGGCGCGCCAATGCGCGCACGTTCTCGTGCCAGTACGCCGCGCCCACCAGGTCGATGATCACGTTCGCGCCGCGCCCGTCCGTGGCCTCGCGGACCGCCTCGGCGAAGCGGCCGTCGCCGACAACCAACGGAGCGGCGCCCAGCTCCCGCACCGGCTCGGCCTTCCCGGGCGTGCGGACGGTGCCGATGACCGAGGCGCCCATCTCCCGGGCCATCTGGATCGCCGCCGTGCCCACGCCGCTGGCGGCCGCGTGGACGAGCAGGGTCTCCCCGGCCGCCAGCCGGGTCAGGCGGTGCAGCGACAGCCAGGCGGTCAGGAACACCTCGGGAACCGCCGCCGCTCTCACCAGGTTCATGCCCTCCGGAACCGGCATCAGCTGCCCGGCCGGCACCGCGACCTTCTCCGCGTAGCCGCCCCCGGCCAGCAGCGCCATCGCGCGGTCACCCTCCGCCCAGCCCTCCGCGCCCTCGCCCACTTCGGCCACGGTGCCGGCGGCCTCGAGGCCCGGGAGCGGGCTCGCGCCGGGCGGCGGAGGGTAGCGCCCCTCGCGCTGCATCAGATCGGCGCGGTTGACGGCGGTCGCGGCGACCTCGAGCACCACCTCGCCCGGGCCGGGGCGGGGATCCTCCACCGTCCTCAGCTCGAGCACCTCCGGCCCGCCCGGCCGCGTGATGACGATCGCCCGCACGGCGCCGAGCCTACGCCGCCGGCTGGGCGAGGAACCCGCGGAGCAGGGCCGCCAGCTCGTCGTGCGCGTCCCAGAAGAGCATGTGGCCGGCGTCGATGCCGTGCTCGCGGAGGCGCTCGCCCAGGTCGCGGCCCAGCGCCGCCCGCAGCGCGCCGGTGACGTAGCCGTCCCGCAGCGCCGGCACGAGGAGCACCCTCCCGGGATAGCCGGCGAGCGAGGGCGCCGGCCGGGCCATCTCACTCCACGCCGTGATCACCGCAGGGCGCGAGAAGCGCAGGCGCACCCGCCCGTCCGGGTCCTCGCCGAGGAACGTGTCGAGATCCTCGTCGACCGTGCCGGCCGCGTGCGGCGGGCGCAGGGCGCGACGGGCGGCGCGGGCCTCCTCGCGGTCGGCCCATCCGTCGTCGTGCCGCGCGGTCTCGGCCTGACGTGCCGCCCACGCGGGCTCCACGGCGACGGCGGGATCGAGCAGGGCGAGGCGCTCGACGCGATCCGGCACGACGGCGGCGAGCAGGATGCCCAGGAGGCCACCGAACGAGTGGCCCACCACACTCGCTCGCGCGACCCCCGCGGCGTCGAGCGTGTCCACCAGGTCGGCCACGTGCGCGTCTGCTCCCCAGGGCGGATCCCACGAGGAGCGCCCATGGCCCCGCAGGTCGGGCGCCAGCACCCGATGCCCCGGGAGGCCCTCCTGGGCCAGCCGCCGGTAGCGCGCGCCGGTGTTGGAGACCCCGTGCACGACGAGAACCGCGGGGGCGTCGGCAGGTCCCCAGGAATGCAGGTGGAGGCCGCTCATCGCAAACCCGATCGCCCGATCCGAAATGGGACCAAATGCTTGCGCAAACCAACGAAAACCACTGAAACGTCCCCCTCAAACGGTTGTCGGCCCTGTGCGGATGGTCAGTTGCTGGGTGTGAAGTATCTGTGAGCAGAGTTGGTTTTGATCAGCAACCGACCCAAGGATCGGGACCGGATGACAGCGCCAGACGGGCAGGGTCTCTCGCGAGGACGGTTCATCGCGGGAGCGACGGGTGCCGCCGGAATTCTGGTCGCCGGAGGGTTGCTGGGCACCGAGCTGCTTTCGGGCCAGGGATCCTCGAGCTCGCTCGACGACGCGACCCCGCTCGCGCTCGCCCTGGCGCTGGAGAAGCTCCAGGCCGCCTTCTACGCGGAGGCCGTCTCGGCCGGTTCGCTCGACGGCGAGCTGCTCGAGTTCGCCACGACCGTGCGCGACCACGAGGACCAGCACGTCGACCTGATCGCCCCCCTCGTCACCGGCGCGTCCGAGGAGCCCGCGTACGACTTCGGTGGCGACACGACCGACCCCGACGCCTTCGGCGAGGCCGCCGCGACCCTCGAGGATCTCGCGGTCTCGGCCTACAACGGCCTCATCCCCGGCCTCTCCGATCGCGGGCTGGCCGTGACGAGCCGCATCGTCTCGGTCGACGCCCGCCACGCCGCCTGGGTGCGCGCCATCATGGGCCGCGATCCAGCGGCGGCGGCCACCGACCAGGCGCTGACCGCCGACCAGGTGGTCAATCGCATCGAGGCCACCGGCTACCTGCGGGAGGCGACGCCGTGAGCGACCTCGACCTCTCGACCCTGGACCGCGACGGGGCTCTGCGCGAGGCGGCCGCCGGCCTGCCCGCGTCGACCCGCCGGGCCTTTCTCGCCACCGCCGGCGTCGGGGCGAGCGCCGCGCTCCTCGGCGGCCTCGGCCTCGTCGCTGCGGCGGACGCGCAGGCGAACAACGACGTGAGCATCCTCAACTACGCGCTCACCCTCGAGTACGTGCAGGCCACCTTCTACACCGAGGCGGAGCACATGGGCGCCCTTGAGGGCGTGGCCGCCCGCGCCGCGGCCCAGATCGGGTCGGTCGAGCGCGCCCACGTCAACGCCCTGCGCGACGCGCTCGGCTCGAAGGCCGTCGCCCGGCCGTCATTCGACTTCGGGGACACGGTCACCGACGGGGACGCGTTCCTGCGGACCGCCGTGGCCTTCGAGGACCTCGCGACTGCGGCCTACAAGGGCCAGTTGCCCAACATCCAGGCCCAGGCATACCTGGCGGCCGCCCTGTCCATCCATTCGGTGGAGGCGCGGCACGCGGCCTGGATCCGCTACCTCGCCGCCCAGACCCCGGCCGCGAACGCGGTGGACCTGCCCATCTCGCGCGGCGTGGCCGAGCGCATCGTCACCTCGACGGGCTTCATCGTGGCCGCCCCGGCCACCGCCTCGCGGCGCTCGCCGCGCTTCACCGGGTAGAGGAGGGCGGGCTCACGCTCCGTCGTGCTGAGGCGGGCTCTCATCCTCACGATCGTCTCGTGCTGCGCGCTCGCGGCGGGGTGCGTCGGCGTGGTCGTGGCGGCGGTGGCATCGATGACCGGGTCGCGCGCCGCCTCCACGCCCATCCTGCCGAGCACGGCCGGGATCTCCACTCCGCCGCGCCCGGCGTTCGCGATCCCCGGCCCCAAGCTGCTCGACGGCTCGGACATCACGGCCCGCTGGGCCTCGCTCACGCGCACGACCGCGATCTACCGGTCACCCTCGCCCCACGCCCGCCCG
>JAXIPH010000220.1:0-4552 GCA_045403035.1 Thermoleophilia bacterium
CGTACACCCGGATCGGAGGATCGGCGTCCGGCGGGAGCGCCACCGCGTGCACGAGGTTGTCGTCCGCCACACCACCAGCCTAGCCGTCCTCGTGGTCCCAGGTGAGGCGCAGGCGACGCCCTCACACGCTCCCGCCGAGCGGCAAGGCGCCGTCGCGAGGGGCTACCGTTGCTCGGATGCATGCGCCGGACGACCCGAGACGGGCACACACCACGGGGATCGTCGTGGGGCTCGCCGGCGTGGTCGTGGTGACGTGGTTGATCCACCTCTTCCGCGGCCAGGTCGAGGTTCTCTCGATGGCCGTCCTCTACCAGCTGCTGGTGCTCGCGGTGAGCGGGCTCTACGGGGCGGTCGCGGGTCTCACGACCGGCCTCGTGTCGGCGGTCGCCTTCAACTGGTTCTTCATCCCTCCCACCCTGACCCTGACCGTGAGCGACACCCGCAACTGGGTCTCGCTGGTGGTGTTCGCCGTCACCGCCATCGTCACCAGCTACCTCGCCGCCGGCTTCCGGCGGCAGCGGCGCGAGAGCGAGGCCCGCCGGCGCGACGCCGAGGTGCTCACCGACCTCGCCGAGACCGCCCTGGCCCAGGTCGGCCCCGGGCATCCGGGGCCGCGGGTGGAGGCCGCCGCCGCGCGCGCCCTCGGTGTCACCCGCTGCCGGCTCGACCTGGCCCCGGCCGTGGCCACCGGCGATCACAACGCCGCCGCCCACCTGCGCCCCTCGCCGGAGGGCTTCACCGTGCCCCTGGTGGCCGGGGGCCGCGCCCTCGGCCTGCTGGAGGTGGGGCCGGCGGCGCCGGGAGAGGAGCCCCGCTGGGCGACCCCGGGGTTCGCGCTCGCGGTGGGCGGCCTCGCGGCGGTGGCCGTCGAGCGCGGCCGGATCGTGGAGACGGCCCTCGAGACCGAGAGCCTGCGGCGTAGCGACGAGCTGAAGACGGCGCTGCTTCACGGCGTCTCCCACGAGTTCCGCACCCCCCTGACGGCCATCCGCACGGCCGCGCACGCGCTGGCCGAGGATCCGCAGGGGCCCGCAGCCCGGGAGTTGCTGGCCGCCATGTCGACCGAGACCGGCCGCCTCGAGCGCCTCGTGGCGAACCTGCTCGACCTCTCGCGCCTGGAGGCGGGCGCCCTGGTGACCCGGCTCGACTGGTGCGCCCCCGACGAGATCGTCGCCGGCGCCCTCGAGGCGGCCGAGCCCTTCCTCGAGGGGATGCCCGTGGGGGTGCGCATCGATCCCGATCTCCCCCTGGTGCGCGCGGACCCGGTCCTGTGCGAGCGCATCCTGGTCAACCTGCTCCACAACGCCATCCGCCACGGCCGGCCGCCGGTGGCCATCGTGGCCCGCCGGGCCGGGGACCGGCTGGAGCTGCGCGTGACCGACGCCGGCCCCGGCCCTCACCCCGCTGTGGCCGGACGGCTGTTCGACCCCTTCGCCGCCGGGCCGGGGACCGGCGGCACCGGCGTGGGTCTCGCGCTTGCCCGCGGCCTCGCCGAGGCGCAGGGGGCGCTCCTGGAGCACGAGGTGGAGGGGAGTGGGACGACCTTCGTCCTGGCGCTCGCCCTGGAGCCGGTCCCCGCGGTGGCCCGGTGAGCTCCGGCCGGGTGCTGCTGGTGGACGACGAGCCGCAGGTGCTGCGCGGGCTGAGCGCCGCGCTGAGCGCGGCCGGC
Source organism: Thermoleophilia bacterium (assembly GCA_045403035.1). Classification (GTDB taxonomy): domain Bacteria; phylum Actinomycetota; class Thermoleophilia; order Miltoncostaeales; family Miltoncostaeaceae; genus CAVXDY01. Next base: position 1,670 of record JAXIPH010000220.1, read on the forward strand.
TACGGCGTGGACGAGGCCGCCACCGGGGCCGAGGCCCTGCAGTCCGCGGCGCTCCATCCCCCCGATGCCGTGGTGCTCGACCTGCGGCTGCCGGACATCAGCGGCGTGGAGGTCTGCCGGCGCCTTCGCGAGTGGAGCCAGGTTCCGGTGCTGGTGGTCTCCGCGGTCGATGCGGAGGAGGACAAGATCGCCGCCCTCGACGTGGGCGCCGACGACTACGTCACGAAGCCGTACGCGGTGGGGGAGCTCCTGGCCCGCCTGCGCGCGGTCATGCGCCGCTCGGCAGCCCTGCCGGGGGAGACGCCCGCCGTGCGCTTCGGCGACGTGGAGGTCGACCTGGCGCGGCGCGAGGTGCGCCGCGGGGGGGAGCCGGTGCACCTGACCCCCCACGAGTACGGCCTGCTGGCCGAGCTGTCCCGCCACGCCGACCGGGTGCTCACCCACCGGGCCCTCCTCAGCGCGGTGTGGGGGCCCGGCTACGCCGACGAGACCCACTACCTGCGCGTCTACATGGGCAACCTGCGCCGCAAGCTCGAGGACGACCCCGCCCGCCCGCGCCACCTCACCACCGACACGGGGGTGGGCTACCGATTGCGCCTGGGGGCGTCCGCCGAGGGCTGACCTCGCCCGACTTACGAAGCTCGTCCGAATCGCTCACAAAGGGCTCACCCTCTCGCCGGCCGGGGCCGCGAGGGTGGTCCCATGACGATGAGACGGGCCGCGGTCAGGCTCGGGGCAGCGGCGTTGACGCTCGCCGGCGCGGTACCGGCCATGGCCGCCCAGCAGGTCACCCTCGACTCCGCCGGGCGACCGATCACCTTCGACGTCCAGGCCCCGGGCGCCGACGTCGCCGGCTACACGGCGATCCTCGACGGCCTGCTGCACGGGGCTGAGATCCGGGACGTCGTCGTGACGGTCGTTCTGCAGTCGTCGATCACGACGGAGTGCGGGTCGGGGGCGGTCGCCTGCTACCGCTGGAGCTCGCGTGGCGGTGCGGTGATGTTCGTGCCGAACCAGCCCCCGGCGCAGGTCCGCGGATCGCTGGCGCACGAGTACGGACACCACGTCGACGCGACCCGTCCGCACGTTCCGGGCGCCGGCGGCCTCGACGGCACCGCGGGCTGGTGGCAGGCCCGCGGCATGGCGGCCCTGCTCGCCCAGGGGCGGGTGGCGTGGGACTACTCGCTCGGCTGGGACCACTCGATCGCGGAGATCTTCGCGGAGGATTACAAGCTCACCAACATGCCCGGGGAGACATCGCAGATCGGGTGGTTGGGAGCGCCCTCGGCGGCCGTCTCGGACGCGATCCGGGCCGACCTCGCCGGCGCCACCGTCACGCCCGTCCCTCCCGCGCAGGCCCCCTTGCCTCCTCCCGCGGCGACGGGCCCCGCGTCCGGGCCCGCGACGGGAGCGGGTGCACGCACGGTGATCCGCTCGAGCGGACACCTCGCTTCCGGCCGACGCTCCCGGGTCCGCTTCTCCGTGACGTCCCCGCGCCGGGTGGCCGTGAACGTGAAGGGCGTCACGGGGGGCCGCGTGCGCGCGGTGCTCCGCTGCAACGGGAAGCCCGTCGCAGGAGCGGCGGCCCGCCGCGGACGGCCGGCCACGGCTCGCGCAGCGCGGGTCACGCCGGGCGCGTGCCGGGTCACCCTGCGGGCGGTCGGCGCGTCGAGCTCGTATCGCATGACCGTGGTGACGACCCGGCTCCCCTGACGCTGGGCTGGGGGTAGCGCCGGACGCCGGCGGCAGGGGGCGGTCCGTCTTGATGTGATCTTGAGGTGGATCGACGGCGTCTTGAGGCCGCCTTGAGGATCGCGGTCCTAGCGTCAGGTGCGTGGGAGATCTCGCCGCCATCGCCATCGCACTCGCCGCCTTCGGGCTCCTCGCCGCCTCGATCTGGCTGATCGGGAAGGTGGACTGATGGACGCCGGCGACATCCTCGCCCTGATCGTCGCGGCGGCCCTGTTCGGCTACCTCTGCTACGCCCTCTTCCGGCCCGAGCGGTTCTAGCGCCGATGACCGCGAACGGCGTCGCCCAGATCGTCTTCTTCCTCGTCGTGGTGACGGCCCTGACCCCACCCCTCGGCGCCTCCCTGGCGCGCGTGTTCGAGGGGCGCCGCATCCCAGGCATCACCCCCGTGGTCGGCCCGGTCGAGCGCGGCATCTACCGCGCCCTGCGCTTCGACACCACCAAGGAGCAGGGCTGGAAGGGGTACGCCGGGGCCGTGCTCGCGTTCAGCGTCGCGAGCTTCGCGCTCCTCTACGCCATCCTGCGCCTTCAGGGTCACCTCCCGCTCAACCCCAACGACTACCCCGGCATGAACTGGTTCACCGCCTTCAACACGGCGGCGAGCTTCGTGACCAACACCAACTGGCAGTTCTTCGCCGGCGAGTCGACCCTGTCGTACCTCAGCCAGATGATGGGGCTGACGGTCCAGAACTTCGCCTCGGCGGCGGTGGGCATGGCGGTGCTGGCCGCGGTCATCCGCGGCTTCGCCCGCCGGGGCGCAGGCGCCCTCGGCAACTTCTGGGCCGATCTCGTGAGGATCACCCTCTACGTCCTGCTGCCCGTGGCGATCGTGCTCGGGCTGGTGCTCGGCTCCCAGGGCGTCATCCAGACCTTCGACGACCCGATCACCTACCAGACCCTCGAGGCCCAGACGCTCGGCGCCACCGACGACGCCGGGGAGCCGGCGACCCAGCCGATCTACCGCGGGCCGGTCGCGTCCCAGGTCTCCCGCTAGCACTTCGGGACCAACGGAGGCGGCTACTACAACTCAAACTCGGCCGTCCCGTTCGAGAACCCGACCCCGCTGACCAACTTCCTGGAGCTGCTCGGCGAGATCGTCATCGCCTTCGCCCTCACCTACACCTTCGGGCTGA
>JAXIPH010000056.1:0-18348 GCA_045403035.1 Thermoleophilia bacterium
ATGCTGCCGTCGTCGGTCGAGGCGGCGCCGCTGAAGGTGACCTGCTGGCCGGTGACGACCGCGGGCAGGCTGGGGGTGATGGCCGCCGTCGGGGCGCGGTGCACCCGGACGACGTCGAGCGCGATGTCGGAGCGGGTCGGAGCGGTGCGCACGCGAACCCGGTACGACTGGGGGCCGAGGACCGTGGCGGTGACCGTGCGGATCGGCGAGGCGGAGGTGCTCTCGAACGAGCCGTTGCGGTCGAGGTCGAACGAGTAGCTGAGCGTGCCGCCCAGGGGGTCCGAGGACCCGGAGGCGTCGAGCGTGATGGTCTGGCCGACGAGCGGCGCGAAGGGGGTGGCCGAGAGCTTGGCGACGATGGGCTCGGGCGGCTCGGGGGGCTCGGGGGGCCCGGGCTCGTCGGTCGGGTCGTTGGGGTCGTTGTTCGGGATGGCGCCGAGCGGCGACGCGATGGCGAGGCTCGCGAGGGCGACCGAGAGGCCGGCGACGCACTTGACGGTGCGGGAGCGGCTGGAGGACGTGGTCCGCATGGTGTGCTCCTTCGGGGAGGGGGTGATGACCATGCGACGAGGCTATGAAGGGCGTGCGCGGCGGTCGCTCGCACGCGCGACGCACGGTGTGTCACCGCCGCGACAGAGCGCGCAACGCGGCCTCGTAGTCCTCCCAGGTGTCCACGTCGAGCGGCAGGGCCCGCCCGGCCGGAACCCGCCGGAACCGCTCCGGGCCGTCGTCCAACAGCTTCCACACCGCCTTGTCGCCGTGCAGCGTGCGCAGCTCCGGGAAGGCGGCGGCCGAGAAGACCATCGGGTGCCCGGGTGTCCCCTCGTAGTCGGTGACGGAGGCCCAGGGGCGGTGGCGCTCCCAGTCGTCCCGGACGAGGTCGATCAGGCCCGCGTCCACGCCCGGCATGTCCCCCAGGATCAGGACGACCGCGTCGACCGGCCCCGCCGCGTCGAGGCCCGCGAGCAGGGACGATGCGCAGCCGGTCCCGTAGGCCTCGTTGTGCGCCACCTCGGCGCGCGCCGGGGTGACGGCCGCGAGCGCTGCGTCGGCGGCGCCCCCCACCACCAGGATCACGCGGTCGAGGGACGAGCCCTCGACGTCGCGTAGCACCGAGCCCAGCAGCGTGGTGTCCCCGAACGGCAGCGTCTGCTTGGGGCGGCCCAGGCGCCGGGACGATCCGGCTCCGAGCACGATGCCCACCACGCTCCCCATGCCGTCACCTCGGGACGCGCCACCCTTGACAGTCTCCGAATTCGTACACAACGATACAAATCGTCCGTCCGGTCCCCACGGGCCACCTCCCGGAAGGAGGGCCATGCGCGCTCGACCCCGGTCGCTGGTCGCCGGCCCGGCGGTCGCCGCCCTGCTGGCCGCGGCGGCGCTCTGGGCCCTCGCCCAGACCCCCTGGTCATCGCTCCTGCATCACGGCGGGCAGGCCCACGCGGGACACCCCGCCGCCCTGGCCGCCGCCGCCGGGATGGTGGGCTGGGCCCTGATGGCCGTGGCCATGATGCTGCCCACCGCCATCCCGTTGATCACCGCCGCCGGGCGGGCATCCCGCGGGGCGCCCATCGCGTTCCTCACGGCCGGCTTCCTGGGGGTCTGGGCCGCCTTCGGCATCGCGCTCCTGACGGGCCTGGGCCTGGTCGGCGCCGTCCTTCGGCTCTCTCCCGTCGATCCGCGCGCCGAGGTGGTGGCCGCGACGGCCCTCGCGCTGGCCGGGGTCTACCAACTGTCGCCGCGAAAGGCGCGCGCCCTCGACCGCTGCCGCTCCCACGCCGCGCTCCCTGCGGGATGGGGCCGGGGCGCCGACCCCACGGGGGACGCCCTGCGCGCCGGCGTATGCCACGGCGTGGCCTCGCTCGCCTGCTGCGGCCCGCTCATGGCGGCCGCGGCGGTGTCGGGTCTCGGCGGCGCGGCCGGGATGCTCGCCCTCGGGGTCGTGATGACGCTCGAGGAGAGCGAGCGCACCGGGCAGCGGCTCCGCCGGCCGCTGGGGATGGGCCTGCTCGCCGCCGCCGTGCTCACGCTAGTTTGGGCGGTGTGAGCGAGGATGTCCCGCGCCCTGGACGCGACGAATCCGAGGAGGAGCGGCTCGACCGCGAGCTCATCGAGCTGCTCAACGAGGTCCGCATCGCGATCCCCGGGGTTCAGGTGCTGTTCGCCTTCCTGCTCACGGTGCCGTTCGCCGCGCGCTGGGGCGACACCTCGGAACTGCAGCAGGACGCCTACTTCGCCACCCTCCTGCTCACCGCGACGGCGACCGCGCTGCTCATGGCGCCGGCCGCGATCCACCGCGTGCGCTTCCGTATGGGCGACAAGCCCACCATCGTCCAGTGGGCGCACCGGCTCACCATCGCCGGCATGTCGGTGCTGGGAGTGGCGATGGCCGGGGCGGTGTTCCTCGTGACCGACCTTCTGTACGAGGTCACGAGCGCCGCGATCGCGGCGGGCGCCGTCCTCGGACTGATCGTGGGGCTGTGGTTCGTGCTCCCCCTGAGCCGGCGCTTCTTCCACCGCGACGAGAGGCCGCGGACCTGAGGGGCCTGCCGGCGCGCGCCGTCATCATGGCGACCGCCCTGGGCGCGCTCGCCATGTCGGCGACCGCCGCCGGTGACCGCATCGTCCCGGGGCGCGCGATCGGCCCGATCGCCCTGGGCGACGAGCGCGCCGCCATCGCGGCCCGGTACGGGGACGGTGAGGTCGCGCGCCGCACTCCCAACCCCGCCGCTCCCCGCAACCGCAACCTCGACGCCGTGGTGGTGCGCTACCCGTCGCTCTCGCTCGTCGCCCACTTCCCGACCGACGAGGCCAGCAGCGGCGTGACGCGCCTGTCCACCCGGAACGCCCGCTACCGCACCGCCGCGGGCGTCGGCGTCGGGTCCACCCGTGCGGCCGTGCGGGCCGCCCACCCGGCGGCCGTCTGCATCCCCGCCGTCTGCCAGGTGGGGCGCACCGCGGCGGGGCGCACCGTCACGCGCTTCGTGCTCGCCCCCCGCGTCGTCCGGGTGGAGGTTCTGCGGGTTCCCTCCCCCTAGCGGGCGAATCTGCAACGAACGCAACGGGGATCGGGTCGGGTCGCAACGCCGGGGCCCTTTACGGGCCCACCCGGGGCGTGGTGTGAACGGGGTTACGCCCCGCCGGGGCCCGTCCGCGCGGTCGTCACAGGAGGAGTCGTTCCATGGCCCGGAAGTACAGCCCGCTCGTCGGCGCGCGCCGCATCGGCGCACTCGCGGCAATCGGAGTGGTGGCGATCGGAGGAGCGGGGGTCGCGATGGCGGCGACCACGAACCAGTCGGGGTCCGCCTTCACCTGTGAAGGGAAGCTCGCCACGATCGTCGGCACGGAGGCCGCCGACAACCTGACCGGCACGATCAACCCCGACGTGATCGTCTCCCTCGGCGGCAACGACGTGGTCGACGGGGTCCAGGGCGACGACACGATCTGCCTCGGCGCCGGCAACGACCGCGCCGACGGGGGGGTCGGCAACGATCGCGTCTTCGGCGAGGACGACAACGACAGCCTGAACGGCGGCAACGACAACGACTACGTCGACGGCGGGAACGGCGACGACAAGATCGTCGGCGGCCGCGAGGACGACACCGGCCTGGGCCAGGCGGGCAACGACGACATCAACCTCGGTGCCGGCAACGACATCGGCGACGGCGGCGACGGCAACGACACGATCGAGGGCGAGGCGGGCAACGACAGCCGCCTGTCCGGCGGGAAGGGCATCGACACCGTCGAGGGCGCAGGCGGCCGCGACACGATCATCGGCGGACCGGGCCGCGACACCCTGCGCGGCGGCGGCGGCATCGACCGCATCAGCGGCCAGGAGGACGTCGACACGGTCTCCGGCGACGGCGGCGGGGACGTCATCTTCGGCGGCATCGGCAACGACGTCGTGAACGGCAACGGTGGCGGCGACGGCATCCACGGCGGCGGGGGCGACGATTCGGTGCTCGGCGAGAGCGGCGCGGACCGTCTCTTCGGCGACTTCGGCAACGACAACCTCAACGGCGGCCCCGGCGTGGACTTCGGCAACGGCGGCCCCGGCAGCGACACCTGCACCCTGGTGGAGACGGCGCGTAGCTGCTGACCTAGCGTGGCCCCGGCACCGTCGACGGGCGGCGGTGCCGGGGGGCGTTCGTCCTGGCGTCAGATCGGCTCTGACCCCACGCGCATCGCGCAGTCGAGCGCGATGGCGCTCGCCGAGAAGGCCCGGCCCCCCATCCCGTGGCCGCTGAAGGGGTCGTAGTACTCGCGGAACCCCTCGCGCAGCACCAGGTCGGACGTGCGGCGCGCGAGATCGGCGGCCGGCGCGTCGTAGCCCAGGCGGACCAGCCCGTCGAGCGCGAAGCGGGTGGAGAAGAGCCACGTCGGCCCGCGCCAGTAGCGCCGCAGCGGCCACCCGGTCTCGCCGCGGCGGAAGCTCGGCTCCTCGGCGCTCACGCTGGGCACTGGGACGGGAAGCCAGTAGCGGCGCTCGTCCAGCAGGTGGTCCTCCACCAGCCGGCGGCCGATCTCGTCGGGTAGCGCGGGCAGCGCGAGCGGGGCGAGCCCGGCCCAGGTGGAGACGCGCAACCGCTCGTCGCGCGGGCCGAGGGGGTAGAAGAGGTCGTCGGCCGGGTCCCACAGCCGCGCGATCATGGCCGCCGTGATCCGGGCGGCTCGCTCCCGCGCGCCCGGCTCGCCCAGGCGGGCCATCCCCTCGAAGGCCAGCGCCCACGCCGTGTTCACCAGCGGGTCGATGGCGTGGAAGAGGCCGTCGGCCACGGCACGTCGGTACGAGAAGCCCCGCCGGCGGTTGGCGCGCAGCATCAGGAGGAAGCCGGGGTGGGGGTGTGCGCGCCAGCCCAGCGGGCGGTCGTAGGCCGGCGTGGCGTCGAGCCCCGACTCGTCCGGCTGCAGGATCCCGAGCAGCCCGTCGTCGTCGGCCCGCTCCCGCTCGAGCCAGTCGTGATAGCGGCGCAGGGCCGGCAGGCCCTCGGTGCGGAAGCCCGGGTCGTCGGGCGAGCGGTCGGCCACCTCGGCCCACGCCCAGGCGATCAGCGGGGGCTGGATCGTGGAGGTGCTTCGGTCGGAGCGCCGCACGAGGTTGTACGAGTACGCGCGGCTCAGGCGCACCGGGCCGGCCCAGAAGGTCGTGTGGCCCACGTGACCGTCGGGGCGCTGGGCGGCGAGCAGCGTGCGGAGCTCGGTGCGCGCGCGCGCCGGGTCGATGCGGCTCCAGGCCACCGCGATCATGCATGAGTCCCACAGGAACTGATCCGGGAACTTGACCGGGTCGGACCGCGTGTAGCCGTACGCCACACCCTCGGCGGTACGCCCCTCGCGCCAGTTGGCCCCGAGCAACCGGGCGGCCGCATCGTGCAGCCGCCCGGTCGTGGGCGTCACCTGTTGAGCACCGCCAGGGCGATCGCCCCCCAGGTCACCACGCTCACGATGACCAGGGCGATCGCCGGGACGGTCTCGCCGCGCTCTCCCAGGCCGTGCTGGGCGGAGCGGGCGGTGCGCCGTACGGCGCGCTGAACCCGGCGCATCGCGCGCGAGAGGTCGTCGGCGCCCTGCGCGGCCGAGGAACGCAGGCCGGAGAGGGTGCCGCCGCCCGAGCGGCGGGGCAGCGCCAGGGGGAATGCCACAATGGCCGCGCCGGCCAGCACGCAGGCCGCCGAGAGGGCCGCCGCCCCGGGCGTCAGCAGCAGCAGGGTGATCACCGCCAGCAGCACGGCGAGGCCGGCCGCCTTGGCCCAGTCGGGGACGCGCGCGCGGCTCCGTCCACGGGGCGAGCCCCGCCGGGGCGGGGGGTCGTCGTGGGGCGGCGTCGCGGTCACGGGCGAGGGGTTCGTCGACACGCCGACGGATCCTGCCGCCCGGACCCTCAGTCTGCAATCGAATTTTGGCGAATTCGCACGTGAACCCCCTGGCTTTCCAGGGGGTTCACGCGTGCGTTACTCGACGTTCGGCGGGCTACTCGTATTGGAGGGCTCGCAGCACGTCGATGCGGCCGGCGCGGTCCCGCCAGAGGCCGAGTACCGTCCTGTCATGAGGACCGGGCGCCTGAGCGAGTCCCACGGGGTGGACGCGCTCATCCTCGCGATGATCGTGAACGGCGAGCTCGAGGGGTGAGCCCGCCTTCCGTGGGCGAGCGGGTGCCGATGCTCGTGCTGGGCCTGGGCCGGGTGATCGGCGTGGTCGAGCGCGTGGACGAGCTGGTGCAGGAGGGCGTCCGGGGGCTCGGCTGGCGGGTCACGCTGCGGCTGCCCGACGGCACCACCGCCGAGGGCATCCAGCGCGGCCGGGCGCGGCTCGCTTTCCTGGACCCGCGCCACCGGGTCGCATGAGCGGGGCGGTCGCGGTGGGCCGGCCGCTCGAGCTCGAGGTGCTCGGGCGGGGTCGCGTCATCGGGGTCGTGGAGAGCGTGGAGGAGGTGCGTCCCATGGGCGGCCTGCCGGGGATGACCTGGCGGGTGACGGTGGTGCTCCCGGGCGGGGCCCGCGCGGAGGCGATCCGGCTCGGCGACGGCTCGCTCGGGTTCCTCGATCCGCGCTACCGGCCGGCCTGATCAGGCGGGGGCGGTGACCCTCAAACGCCGGCGTCGGATCGCTCCTGGGTGGTCTCGCCGCGGCGGCGCCCCTGGCGCCCGTGGATCCATTGCCACTCGTGCTCGGGACCGCGGTCGGGGATCTGGACCACGCGAGGCGGGGAGCGCCGCTTGCCAGGCTCCTCCAGCCGACCATAGATTCGGCCCGACTCGATGCAGCCCACCTGAGGAGGAGTCATGGCCGACAACAAACAGGTCATGTCGCGCTTCTACGACGAGATGAACGCCGGCAACACCGCCATCATCGACGAGTTGGTGGCCGAGGACGTGGTCGAGCACGATCCGATGGCCCCCACGCCCGACCGGGAGGGCGTGCGGCAGTTCTTCGCGATGGCCCGGGCGGGCTTCCCGGACATGCGGTTCAGGGTCCTCCACATGGTCGGCGAAGGCGACCTCGTCATCGCCCACTGCCTCTTCGAGGGCACGCACGAGGGCGATTTCATGGGGATCGCGCCGACCCATCGGAGCATCAGCGTGCCCGTCGCCGACATCGTGCGCTTCCGCGACGGGCGTGCCGTTGAGCACTGGGGCGTGACCGACAGCGGCGCGATGATGCAGCAGCTGGGCCTCGCGCCGGCTCCGGGCGGATAGCGGCCCTTTGCCCACCCCGTGACCGGGGTGGGCCGAGCGCGGGCACCCTGGTCCGGTCGCCCGCGATCAGCATGAGCCCGCCCGACGCCGCCACCGTGCCCGCAGAGCCGAGACCACGCTCTCAACCGACGCCGGCTGGGATGAGGGGCGACGCCGGGTCGGCGGCGAGGCCCCGTGGGCGCGCGAGGGCCTCCATCAGCATCGCGGTGTCGGCGACGGGGACGCCGGTCAGGTGGGCGTCGCGGCCCTCGAAGTCGCGCACGATCGCGTTCACGGCCGTGCGGTAGCGCCCCGCGTCCCCGGCGGCCAGGGCCACGAGCGCCTCGGCCGCGCGATCGAAGGCGCCGTCGCCCTCGCGCATGCGCTCGGCCGCGCCGGCCGCCGCCGGGTCGTCGCCGGCCGCCAGCGCTGCCAGCGCCAGCGCGTAGCAGGAGGTGGGCGAGTCGCAGGCGTCCCCCAGGGCGTCGCGCGCGTAGGCCGCGGCGTCCGCCCCGTCGCCCGCCAGCACCGCGGACTTCAGGTACGCCACCAGGCGGCCGAAGCTGCGCGGCGGAGCCAGCTCCCACGACCGGCGGTACAGCGCGGCGGCCTCGCGCAGCCGCTCGCGAGCCTCGTCGGGCCGCCCGCCGAAGAGCGCCCGGAAGGCGGCGCCGTCGGCGGCCACCCCCTCCGCCAGGAGCTCGAGGTGGGGCGCGGGCGCCACCGGCGCGGCGTCAGCGCCGGCGGGTGCCGCGCGGGCGCGGCTGCGTCAGGAGCTGGTCGATGTGCAGAGCCACGTTGACGGCGTCGACCTTGAGATCCCCGCCCACGCGGTCGGCGACGTTCCACGCCTCGCGCTGCAGGTAGGCCAGCCGCGCCGGCGCGTCCGGCAGCGACACCGACCGGTCGGCCTCGGTGACCAGGTAGCGCATGATCTCGCGCGCCTCCTCGTCGCTCCACTTGGGCGGGCGCACCGGCCACTCCTTGTTGCGGGCGATGAACCACCACAGCAGGAAGACCAGCGGGAACTTCAGGAGGAAGACCGAGAACAGCACCCAGAAGGTCTGGAGCCCCTCGTGGTCGCGCCCGATGACCGGCGTCAGCACCAGCAGGAAGCTGCCGAAGATCGCGAACACGACGGCCCCAGCGACCACGACCAGCATCCGGTGCGCCCGGATCCGCCCGGTCGGGGTGTAGAGGAAGCGCGCCAGCATGCCCCGATCATTGCCCGCGGGCGCCGGGCCGACAACCCCTCGCGGGTCGCCGGAGCCACGAGGGCCGTTGGTACCATGCCCGCGCGATGACCGTGACCCTTCCCGACGGCAGCCCCCTGGAGTTGCCCGACGGGGCCAGCGGCCACGACGCCGCGGCGGCCATCGGCCCGGGCCTGGCGAAGGCCGCGGTGGCCGTGAGGGTGGGCGACGAGCTGCGCGACCTGGCCCGCCCGCTGCACGACGGCGACGCCATCCAGGTGGTCACGACGAAGAGCGGCGACGACTATCTCGCCGTGATGCGCCACTCCGCCGCGCACGTCATGGCCGAGGCCGTCCAGAGCTTGATCCCCGGCACCAAGCTGGGGTTCGGCCCGCCGATCGCGGACGGCTTCTACTACGACTTCGACCTGCCGCGGCCGCTCACCGAGGAGGACTTCCCGGACATCGAGGCCGAGATCGCGCGAATCGTGGCGTCGAAGGCGCCCTTCCAGCGCACCGTGATGAGCATCGAGGACGCGAGGGCGTTCTTCGCCGAGCGCGGGGACGTCTACAAGGTCGACCAGGTCGAGGAGCTGGCCCGCCAGGGGGAGACCCAGGTGTCGCTCTACCGGCAGCGCGACTTCGTCGATCTCTGCCGGGGCCCGCACCTGACCGACACCGGGCGCATCGGGCCCGTCAAGCTCCTCTCGGTGGCCGGCGCCTACTGGCGCGGGAGCGAGGAGAACCCGCAGCTCACCCGCATCTACGCCACCGCCTTCCCCACCTCGAAGGAGCTGGAGGAGCATCTCGAGCGGCTGGAGCAGGCGCGCGCCCGCGACCACCGCCGGGTGGGGCGCGACCTCGAGCTCTTCCACTTCGACGAGGCCGGGCCGGGCTTCCCGTTCTTCCTGCCCAACGGGATGGTGATCGTCAATGCGATCAAGGAGGCCGTGCGCGAGGAGTTGCGGCGGATGGACTACGCGGAGATCCAGACGCCGGAGATCCTGTCCGACGAGCTCTGGCGGCGCAGCGGTCACTACGACCACTACCGCGAGCACATGTACTTCACCGACATCGACGGCCAGGGGTTCGCGGTCAAGCCCATGAACTGCCCGGGCGCGTGCCTCGTCTACCGCAGCCGCCGGCACAGCTACCGCGAGCTGCCCCTGCGCTACGCCGAGTTCGGCCACGTCCACCGCCACGAGCTGTCCGGGGTGCTCCACGGCCTCTTCCGGGTGCGCGCCTTCACCCAGGACGACGCCCACATCTTCTGCCGGCTCGACCAGGTGCAGGACGAGGTGCGGGCGGTGCTCGACCTCACCGACCGCTTCTACCGGCGCTTCGGCTTCGAGCACGTCGTCACCAAGCTCGCGACGCGCCCGGAGAAGGCCAGCGGCGCGCCGGAGATGTGGGACGCCGCCGAGGAGGCCTTGCGGGCGGCGCTGGGCGACCGGCCGTACGAGCTGAAGGAGGGCGACGGGGCCTTCTACGGGCCGAAGATCGACTTCCACGTCACCGACACGATGGGCCGGTCGTGGCAGCTGGGCACCTGCCAGCTCGACTTCTACATGCCCGGGCGGTTCGACCTCGCCTACGTCACGGCCGAGGACACCGAGGAGCGGCCGGTGATGATCCACCGCGCCGTCACGGGCTCCATCGAGCGCTTCCTCGGGATCCTGATCGAGGACACGGGCGGCGACTTCCCGCTCTGGCTGGCGCCCGAGCAGGCGCGCGTGCTGCCGGTGTCCGACCGCCACGCCGACTACGCGCGGTCGGTGCGCGAGCGGTTGCGCGCCGCGGGCCTGCGCGTCGAGGTGGACGGGCGCTCCGAGTCGGTGGGGCGGCGCATCCGCGACGGCGAGCTGGCCAAGGTCCCCTACCTGCTCGTGGTGGGCGAGGTGGAGGCCGAGGCGGCGACGGTCTCGGTCCGGGCCCGGCACGGGGCCGACCGCGGGGCCACCACGGTGGACGAGCTGGCCGCCGAGCTGGTCGCGGAGGCGGCGGGCGCGCGATGAGGCGGATCAACTGGGTCGGGGTCCGGAACTTCGCGATCATCGCGGGCATCGCGGGGCTGGTGCTGGTGTGGCAGGAGGGCTTCGGCGCCATCGCCATCTCGGCCCAGCAGATCATCCTGGTCCTGTTCGTCGCCGCCATGCTGGTCTTCGGCTACAACTACTTCCGTCAGAACCAGCTCGCCTGGCTGGTTCTCAAGCGGTGGCAGCGTTACGTCATCGTGGCTGCGGGCCTGGGCATCGCGTTCCTGCTCATCGGGGGCTTCCCGCTGCTGAGCGACCGCCTCACGCCGCTCGGCGTGATCGCGCTGATCGCCGCCCTCGTCCTGCTGATCGTCTGGGTCGTCCGGGAGAGCCGCCGCTTCCGCTACTGAGGCCGCTGGCACGCATCCGTCACGCGGCCGGCACGGGACGGTGCTGATCGGGGGCCGTCGCCGCTCCTAGCGTGAGCCCATGCCCCGACGGCGTGGACAGCGCGGACAGGCGCTCGTGGAGCTCGTGGCCCTCCTTCCGGCGATCGTCCTCGTCGGCCTGATGGGGTGGCAGATGGCGGTGGCCGGGTACGCCTGGACCGTCGCCGGCGGCGCGGCCCGCGCCGGAGCGCGCGCCTCGGAGGTCGGCGCGCCCGCCACGGCGGCGGCCCTCGCGGCGGTGCCCGAGCGCCTCGCCGTGGGCGCCCAGGTCGCGACGCTCCCGGAGGGGCCCGACGGCCGGCAGCGCGTTCGCGTGCGGCTGCGGATTCCCCGCGTCCTCCCCTTCGTCCCGCTGCCCGGCTCCCTGGCGGCCGAGGCCGTCGTGGGCGTCGGCGCCGCGACCCGGTGAGCCGCCCCCGGTCGCGGGGCCAGGCAGGGGTCGAGCTGCTGGCGGCGATCCCGGTCGTGGTGATCGCCGGCCTCCTCGCCTGGCAGCTGGTGGCGGTGCTGGCGGGCGGGCTGCGGGCTCAGGAGCGGGTGCGCGCCGAGGGGCTCCGGGCGACGGGGGCGCCGGGGCAGACGGTCGTCGTCACCGCCTCGGCCCGGGTCCCCCAGCTCCTGCCCGGGGTTCGCGGGCTCCGGGTGCGCGCCCGCGCCGGCGTCCGCGCTCCGTGAGGCGCGGGAGGCGGCGATGCGCCGGACAGGCGCTCCCCCTCGTCCTCGGCGCGGCGCTCCTGGTGGTGATGGGCGCGGTCGCGGTGTTCGCGCTCGGCCGGGTCCAGCTGGCGGCGTCGCAGGCGCAGACCGCCGCCGACCTCTCGGCGGTCTCGGCGGCCCGGGAGCTGCGCGACCGCCTCGGGGAGGTGGCGCTCGACGATGCGGGCGCGGGGCCGGCCGGGCGCGCCCGGCTCGCCGCGGCCGCCGGGCGGGCGGGCGCTCCGGGGGGGGGGCGGGTCGAGGAGATCCGCTTCCCCGAGGGCGCCTGGCCGCCGACCGCGGTCGAGGTGACGGTCAGCGTGGCCGGGCCGGGGGACCAGCGGGTCCGGGCCCTCGCGCGGGCAGGCCTGACGATCGCGGCCCGCATCGGCGCGGAAGGCGGGACCGGCTGGGCGAGCGGCGGCGGCTACTCGGGGCCGCTCGTGTACCGCGACGGCAAGCCCATCTGCCCGGCGGTGGCCGCCGCGTTCGACCTGATGGACGCCGCCGCGCGGTCGGAGTGGATCGACCTCGTGGTGACCAGCGGGTTCCGCAGCGACGCCGAGCAGGCGGTGCTCTTCGCCCGCCACCCCGACCCGCGCTGGGTCGCGCCGCCGGGGCGGAGCCGCCACCGCGACGCCACCGAGCTCGACGTGAACATGGGCGGCGGCGGGGCGGCTCACGCGTGGCTGGCCCGCAACGGCGGCGGCTTCGGCTTCCTGCAGCGCTACTCGTGGGAACCGTGGCACTGGGGCTACCTGCCCGGATGCGGCGCGGCGACGGCGTCCCGCGTGGGCGGCGGCGCGCCTCCGAGGGCGGCGGCGCTGCCCGGGTGGGTGCCGGGCGCCTATCGGGGGCTCGTCACCTCCGCGGCGCTCGGCACGGGCCTGCCGCCGATCCTGCTGGCGGCCCTGCTGAGGTCCGAGTCGGGATTCGACCCGCGTGCCGTGAGCCCGGCCGGGGCCCAGGGGATCGCCCAGTTCATGCCCGCCACCGCGCGCGGCCTGGGCCTGCGCGATCCGTTCGACCCCGGCGAGGCCATCCCGGCGGCCGCGCGGCTGCTCGCCGGCCACCTGCGCGCCTTCGGCTCCGTCCCGCTGGCGCTCGCCGCCTACAACGCCGGGCCGGGGGCGGTTCGGCGGTACGGGGGGGTGCCGCCCTACCGGGAGACGCAGGCCTACGTGGCCCGCATCATGGCCCTGGCCGGGGGAGCGGCGGCGCTCGCGGGAGGCCCGGCCGGCGACGGCATCACCCTGTTGCGCGCCGGCGATCGACTCGTCTGAGCCGGAAAGGTATGCTGCCATACCATGAAGCGAACGACGATCAAGCTGCCCGACGAGCTCGATGCCCAGTTGCGGAGGGAGGCGGCGCGGCGGGGCCTCACTCTGTCGGAGCTCACAAGAGAGGCCATCGCCGCCCACCTCGGCGCGCGTCCCGTGCGGCACCTCCGCGCGGCGGGAGCCGGCAACAGCGGCCGCTCCGACATCTCCCGGCGCATCGAGGAGTTCCTGGAGCTGGACGGCTTCGGGGAAGACCACTGATCGTCGACACGAGCGCCCTTTTCGCGTACGTCGATCAGAGCGACGAGTTCCACCAGGCGGCGCTGTCCCTTCTCACCACCTATCCCGGCGAGCTCGTGGTGCCGGTTCTCGCGGCGGGCGAAGCCGCCTTCATGGTCGGGGGGCGCCTCGGCGTCCGCGCCGAGGCGCTCTTCGTCGCCGATCTGGCCGGGAGCGACATCAGCGTCGCCGACGTGCCCGCGAGCGAGTGGGTCCGCATCGGTGAGCTGGTGGCGACCTATGCCGACCTCAATCTGGGCACGGTCGACGCGTCGGTCGTCGCGGCGGCCGAGCGCCTCGGCATCACCGCGGTGGCGACCACCGACCGACGCCATTTCTCGGTCGTCCGGCCGCGCCACGCCCACGCCTTCGAGCTGCCGCTGCTCGACTGATCGCGCGGGTGGGGGCGGCGTTTCGCGCCGGTCCTATACTCGATCGGAGAGTGCCGGACACCGCCCCCCTCCGTCAGCAGCTCGCGGGCCTGCCCACGGGCCCGGGGGTCTACATCTACCGCGACTCCCGCGACCGGGTCCTCTACGTCGGCAAGGCGAAGTCGATCCGCAAGCGCGTGCTGTCGTACTTCCAGGCGCCGCTGCGCGCCGGTGAGTCTCCGGCGCGGGCGACGGCGATGGCCGCCCGTTCCGGGCTGCACCCGAAGGTGACCGACCTCGTCGAGCGGATCGCGAGCGTGGAGACCTTCGTCACCGGCTCCGAGAGCGAGGCGCTCATCCTCGAGGCCAACCTCGTCAAGCGCCACCGCCCGCCGTTCAACGTGCGCCTGCGCGACGACAAGAGCTACCCCTACATCGGGATCAGCCTCGACGAGGACTACCCGCGGGTCTACTTCACCCGCGAGCGCCACCGGCGCGACCGTCTCTACTTCGGCCCCTTCTCGAACGCCTACAAGGTGCGCGACACGCTGAGCCTGATCGGCAAGATCTTCCCGAGCCGCCCGTGCGAGGGCCCGGAGCCGGGCCGGCCGTCGGGCATCCCATGCCTCGACTACCACATCAAGCGCTGCCTGGCGCCGTGCGTGGGCTACATCTCGAAGGAGGACTACCGGGCGCTGATCGACCAGATCGTGGCGTTCCTGTCGGGCCGCTACCGGGGTCTCGAGCGGGAGCTGGAGACGGACATGCGCGCGGCCGCGGCGGCGCAGGAGTTCGAGCGGGCCGCCGCCCTCCGCAACCGCCTGGAGGCCGTGCGCCACCTGATGGAGCGCCAGCTCGCCACGGCCGGATCGGTGGGGACCGCCGACGTGCTGGGGATCGCCCTCGAGGACGATTCCGCGAACGTGCAGGTGCTGCAGGTGCGCGACGGCGTGATGCAGGACCGGCAGTCGTTCTTCCTCGAGACATCCGGGGACGACGACGAGGCGGCGGTGCTGCTGCAGTTCGCCTACGAGTACTACGCGATGGCCCTCGCCATCCCGCCGCTCGTGATCGTGGCCCAGGCGAGCGAGTCCGCGGAGGCACTGGCCTCGCTGCTGTCCGAGCGGCGGGGCAACGCCGTGGAGGTGCGCGCCGCCGCGCGCGGGGACAAGCGCAAGCTGGCCGAGCTGGCCACGCGCAACGCCCGCTTCGCCCTCGACCAGGATCGCCGCCGCCACGAGCAGGCGCGCGGGCGCCGCCGCGCCGCGCTGGCCGAGCTCCAGGAGCGCCTGGAGCTGCCGGCCCCCCCCGCGCGCATCGAGTGCTACGACATCTCCAACCTCGGCGAGACCTACGCCGTCGCATCGATGGTGGTCTTCGAGGGCGGGGCGCCGGCGCGCGGCCACTACCGCACCTTCACGATGCGGTACGACGGGGGGCCCGACGACTTCGCGCGCATGGAGGAGGCCCTGCGCCGCCGGTTCAGCCGGCTGGCCGAGCCCGGTGAGGAGGACGTCTCCTTCGCCGCCCGCCCGGGCCTGGTGGTCATCGACGGGGGCAAGGGCCAGCTGGGCGCGGCCTTGGCGGGCATGCGCGAGGCGGGGGTCTCCGAGGTGCCGGTCGTGAGCCTGGCGAAGCGCCGCGAGGAGGTGTTCCGCCCGGGGCGGTCGGAGCCGCTGCTGCTGGACGAGGGCTCGGCGGGCCTGCGGCTGCTGCAGCAGGTGCGCGACGAGGCCCACCGGTTCGCGCTGCGCCACCACCGCGGCCGCCGCGGGCGGGGGATGACCGAGAGCGTGCTCGACGCCCTGCCGGGCGTGGGGCCGGCCCGAAAGGCGGCCATCCTCCGCCACTTCGGGTCGATCGACCGCTTCCTGGCCGCCACCCGCGAGGAGCTGGAGGGCGTGCCGGGAGTGCCGCCGAAGGTGGCGCGCGAGGTGTACGACCACCTCCACAAGACCGCCGGGCCGAGCGAGGACGGCGCGCCCGTGGCCGGGGCGCCCGCCGGTGGTGGGGCCCGCGCGTGGAGCTGACGATCATCACCGGCATGAGCGGCGCCGGGAAGAGCCAGGCGATGGGGGCGTTCGAGGACTTCGGCTGGTTCTGCGTGGACAACCTCCCGCCAAGCCTCTTGCCCGCCCTGGCCGACCTCTTCCTGCTGGAGGGCTCACGCCTGGAGCGCGCCGCGGTGGTGTGCGACGTGCGCGGCGGGGTCTGGTTCAAGGACCTGGAGCCGGTCCTCCAACGCGTGGCCGAGGCGCGCGGGGTGCGGCCCCGGGTGGTCTTCCTGGAGGCGTCCGACGAGACGCTCATCAACCGCTTCCGCGAGACCCGCCGCCGCCACCCGCTCTCCGACGGCGGCTCGGTGAGCGAGGGGATCGAGCGGGAACGCTCCGAGCTCGCCGTGGTCCGCTCCCGCGCCGACGTGGTCATCGACACCACGGGGCTGTCGATCTGGGACCTGCGCCGCCGCGTGGCCGAGGCCCTGATGGCCCCGGGCGAGGGGCCGCGGATGAGCGTGCAGTTCGTCTCGTTCGGCTACAAGCACGGCGTCCCGCGCGACGCCGACCTCCTGATGGACGTGCGCTTCCTCCGGAACCCGCACTACGTGGCCGAGCTTCGGCCCCTGACCGGGCTCGACGCGCCCGTGGCCGAGTACGTGATGGCCGCGCCCGGGATGGACGAGTTCCGGGCCCGCCTGGAGGGCCTCCTCGACTTCCTGCTCCCCGCCTACGCCCAGGAGGGCAAGACCAGCCTGGTCGTGGGGATCGGCTGCACCGGCGGGCGCCATCGGAGCGTGGTGATCGCGGAGATGCTCGCCAAGCGGTACGCCGACGACTTCGACGCGGGCACGTCGCACCGCCACGTCGACCGGCCCAGCACCCCTCCCGACCCCTCGGCCGAGTGAGCCGCCGGCCCCGCATCGCCGCCTTGGGGGGCGGCACCGGCCTGGCCTCGCTCCTGCGCGGCCTCAAGCGCGCGCCGGTGGACCTCACGGCCATCGTGACGGTCGCCGACGACGGGGGATCGTCGGGACGGCTGCGGCGCGAGCTAGGCGTGTTGCCGCCGGGCGACATCCGCAACTGCCTGGTGGCCCTGGCCGACGACGAGTCCCTCATGGGGCCCCTCTTCCAGCACCGCTTCGTGGACGGCGACCTGGCCGGCCACGCCTTCGGGAACATCTTCCTGGCGGCGCTCTCGGCGGTGGCCGGCGGCTTCGACCTCGCGATCCAGGAGTCCAGCCGCGTGCTGAACATCCGCGGCCGCGTGCTCCCCTCGACGCTCGCCCAGATCTCGCTGTGGGCGGAGCGCGCCGACGGCGAGGCCGTCTGCGGCGAGACCAGCATCACCGGAGGGCACGGGCCCTGCCGCCGGGTCTGGCTGGAGCCCGAGCCCCGAGCCCACCCGCCGGCGCTCGAGGCGATCGCCGAGGCCGATCTGGTGCTCCTCGGGCCGGGGAGCCTCTTCACCAGCGTGCTGCCCCACCTGGCGGTGCCCGAGCTCGCCGAGGCGGTGGCCGCGGCGCCGGGACGGCGGGCCTACGTCTGCAACGTCATGACCCAGCCGGGCGAGACCGACGGCTTCGACGCCGCCGACCACGTGGAGCGCGTCCTGGAGGCCGTCCCGGGGGGCCTGGACCTGGTGGTCCTCCACGACGGCCCGCTCGATCCCGCCGTGGCGGCGGTCTACGCGGCGCAGGGCCAGGAGCCGGTCGCGATCCACGCCGAGCGGCTTCGCGCCCTCGGCGTCGGGGTCGTCACGGGTGACATCGCGGAGGCCCATTCGGTGGTGCGTCACGCCCCGGAGGCCCTCGCGGAGATCCTCGTGCGCATGGTCGAGGACGCCGCTCGGCGCTGACGGGCCCCCTGTTACAAGAGGCTTGCGTTTTGCGTTCGGAATGCCCGAAAAGACGGACGAAACAGGACTAGCAACGGTTGCCACGAACAGTCAGGCGGCCGTAAACTCGGCCGTGCGTGGCGGGTCCTTCCCGGCCCCGTTACGTGGATGCGCTGTCAACGCTTCCTCATATCTCGGACGGCGTGTCCCCCGTCCTTCTCCCTAAAGGAGTCCACGCCTAAATGAGCGCACGCACAAAGGCGATCGCGCCTCTGGCAATCGTAATTGGAATCCTGTCCTTTCTTTGGACAGAGCTCTCGCTGAACTTCACGTTCCACTGGGTGACCACTACTGACAACGTCTTCGGCGCCGACACGGTTGGTGTTCCGGAGAACTTCCAGCTGATCCTTCCGACGGCCTTCATTTCCTGGGGCCTCTTCTTCGCCGCCGGTGGCGACAACGCCGCCTTCGGCAAGATCTTCCTGGCCTGCGTGTTCGGCACCGTGGCCGCTCTCGTTGTGATGCCGCTCGCGTTCAAGACAGCGGACTTCCCCGACTTCTGGGGCATCGCTCTCTGGGTCGGCATCTTTGCCTTCGTCCTCGTGATGATCCTGATCGCGGGTGACTGGTACTACGTCGCCGGCACCTTCCCGGCATTCGCGTCCGTGTTCCTCTGGTGGATCGCGACGGGCCTCGATGGGTGGAGCATCAATGGCGGCGGCACGGGCGACTACGCGACCGCCATCAACCCCGAGAACGCGCCCGATGTTGCGGCGGCCAACACCGTCGGCGCTGGCGCTTTCGGTGGCCTGATCTCAACCCCGTGGGCGTGGGTCTGGTTCAGCACGCTGGTGACCCTGGTCTGCGGCATCATCCTCGGCATCGCGAGCGCCAAGATCACCGCGGCGATCACCCCGAAGCCCAAGGCGGCCGCAGCGGAAGCCTGATTCATCCGCACGACCGCGGTACCGCAGTTCTTCCGGGGGGCCTTCGGGCCCCCCGGTCGCGTTCCGGGCGGTCCTTGACGCCGCTCCGGGTCCGGGATGAGGATCGATTGTGCGCCTCGACCCTCGCCGCGCCTACGCCGCGGCCG
>JAXIPH010000165.1:0-2780 GCA_045403035.1 Thermoleophilia bacterium
ACCTGTCCGCGGCGGCCCGCATGCGCGCGCCGGACCCCGCCGTGGTCGCGTCCGCCCTCTACGAGGAGCGGACGCTGCTGCGGATGCTGGGCATGCGCCGCACGATGTTCGTCCTGCCGGTCGAGCTGGTCCCGGTGGTGCAGGCGGCGTGCACCCGCGCGGTCGCGGAGAGGGAGCGGCGCCGGCTGGTCGCGCGGCTGGAGGGCGCGGGCATCGCGCGCGACTGGGGGATATGGATGGCGGAGGTCGAGGAGGCCACGCTCCGCGCCCTGGCGGCCCGCGGCGAGGCGGTGGCGCCGCCCCAGCCGGGCCCGGCGCTCCTCGATGTCCATGCGCCTCACGCTCGCCCCGCACCCCCTCGCGCCCGTCGCTCTTGTCCACGGGGAGAAGACCTGCGCGGCCGTCTCATCCCCAGGGCCAAAGCCGCTCCCGGGAACCGACCCTTAGCCTGCGCTCACTTCGGGGCCCGCGCGCCCCCGTCCTACTGTGCAAGGAGAGTAGATGCGTCTGAGGCCATTCAGGCTGGTGCCGGCGCTCGTGGGGGTACTGCTTCTCGTGGCGCCTGCGATCGCCGCCGCTCAGGATGTGACCGAGCAGGACATCGCGATCAACTCGATCTGGGTTGTCGTGGCCGCGGTCCTCGTCCTGTTCATGCAGGCTGGTTTTGCAATGCTCGAGGTCGGGCTCTCGCGCATGAAGAACGCCGGGGCGGTGATGGGGAAGATCCTCATCAACCTCTCGATCTCGTTCCTCATGTTCTGGGCCGTGGGCTTCGCGATCGGCTTCGGGACCGGGAACGACTTCCTCGGGTCCAGCGGCTGGTTCATGGACAACAACAACACCGCCGTCGACTACGCCTCGCTCGCGTACAGCAACACCAACTTCGAGGCGACCTTCTTCTTCCAGGTCGTCTTCTGCGCGGTGTCGCTGGCGATCGTCTTCGGTGCGATGCTCGACCGCACCAAGTTCATCGGCTACGTGATCTTCGCGATCGCGTTCGCGGGCTTCATCTACCCGACGGTCGCCCACTGGACCTGGGGTGGTGGCTGGCTGCTGCAGGACGGCTACCAGGACTTCGCCGGCTCGTCGATCGTGCACCTTCAGGGCGCGTTGGCGGCACTCGCGGGGGCGCTCCTGCTCGGCCCGCGCATCGGCAGATTCCGGGACGGCAAGTCCGTTCCGATCCCCGGGCACTCGATGCCGCTCATGATCCTCGGCGTCATCATCCTGTGGGTCGGCTGGATGGGCTTCAACCCGGGCTCGTTCCTCAACGCCATCGGCGCCAACTTCGCCGACGTGGCCGTCAACACCAACCTGGCCGCGGCTGCCGGCGTCATCGGCGCCACCGTCAGCGCGCTGCTGCTCTTCAAGACCCTCGACGTGTCACAGATGGGCAACGGTGCGCTGGCCGCCCTCGTGGCGATCACCGCCCCATGTGCCTTCGTGGACGCGTGGGCCGCAATCGTCATCGGCGTCATCGCTGGCCTCATCGTGCCGCCGCTGGTCCTGCTCGTGGACAAGCTCCGGGTCGACGACCCGGTGGGCGCCCTCCCGGTGCACGGCATGGCCGGCATCTGGGGCACGCTGGCCTGCGGCCTGTTCGCCACCGACGCCCGCGTGACCTCTCTCGCCGTCGGCGAGGCCGGCCTCTTCGAGGGCGGCGGCGGTCACCAGCTGTGGGTCCAGTTCTACGGGGTCGCCGCCACGATCGGGTTCACCTTCACGCTGTCCTTCATCGTGTTCGTGGCGATCAAGTACACCCTTGGCCTGCGCGTCAGCGAGGCCGAGGAGCTGCGCGGCCTGGACATCTCGGAGCACGGGATGTTCGGTTACCCTGAGCGGTTCATCGACGTGCCCGGCGCCGAGTCGGAGGACGCACCGACCTCCTCCGCACCCGCCCCCGCCGGCACGGCGTCGGCAACCAGCCCCGCCACCGCCTCGTAGGAGGGGAATAGACACCGTGAAGAAGATCGAGGCATTCATCCGACACGAGGCTCTCGAGGCCATCCACGATCGGCTGGCGACCATGGGGCTTCCCTCCATGAGCGTCATCGAGGCGAAGGGCTCGGGACGTCAGAAGGGCTTCACCGAGAGCTATCGCGGCGCGAAGACCACCGTCTTCCTGCGTCCGAAGGTGAAGCTGGAGGTTGTGCTCGACGACTCCGACGTCGACCGTGCCGTCGACGCCATCCTCGAGCTCGCCCACACGGGGGAGCCGGGGGACGGGAAGATCTTCATCATCCCCGTCCAGGAGTCGATCCGGGTGCGCACCGGCGAGCGCGGCGACGTCGTGCTCGCGCCACACCACGAGGAGGCGCCCGCCTAAGGAACGGAGCGATCTCGCCAGGAATGACCCCGGCGCCGGCGTGCCTCCCCCTGGGAGCGCGCCGGCGTCGCGCGTCGACGGCCCAATCGCGCCATGATCCCGGGATGGACCTCCCGTCGTGAGCCGCCGCCCGCTGGAGCCCGTCGAGGTGGCGTGCCCGACCTGCGGCCTGATCGCCGAGCTCTACCGCCCCCGCGGAACCCGGCCGCCGAAGCTCTGCCGCTGCCCCGCCCCGGAGCGGGTGAGGCCCGTCCGGCGGCACCGCGTCTGCGCGAGCTGCCCCACGGTGCTCAACCGGTACAACCGCGGTGAGGAGTGCGGCGCGTGCCGCGTCCGGAGCGAGTCGGCTCGGCAGGCTCCCCCCGGCGCCCCGGCGGCCTGAGCCGGCGCCCGTCAGACGGGCTGCGCCGGGACCCCCTCGGCCGACTGCCCCGGCAGCTCCAGGATGAAGCGG
>JAXIPH010000213.1:0-5261 GCA_045403035.1 Thermoleophilia bacterium
CCAGGGCCGCGCGCCCGGGTAGTCGTCGGTCACGCCCGCGCCCCCGTCGCGGCCGATGCAGAGGCCCTCGCCGGCGATCATGAACTTGCCGGGCTGCGTCTTGATCGGCCCCTCGCCGACCTTGACGTCGCCGTGCCAGAGCGAGAGCGCCCCCGTTGCGACGCCCGGGGGATCCTCCCCATCCTTGTCGAACGACGCCGACAGGATCAGGTTCTCGCCCGTCGGAAGGTCCTCGGTGGCCGCGACGTGCTGCTCGGCCATGCCGACGAAGTTGTAGACGTAGTGCAGGCGGTCGTCCTTGACGTAGAGGGCGTGCCCGCCGAAGGGCGAGCCGTGCGCGAAGAGGACGCCCCCTGCTCCGGGGGCGGGGATGTCGACGAGCGCCCCGATCGCGTACGAGCGGTTGCGCACGTTGACGGCCTGCGACTCCGGGATCTCGGCGGCGTCCGGAAAGTAGACGTAGCGGTTGCGCGGCGGAGAGAGCACCGGGCGCGGCGTGATCATGATCTCCAGGGCGGAGCGGTCGTCGAGCGGGAAGGCGCCGTTGGCGCCCGCCTCCGCGAACCAGAGGTTGACGAGCTCTCGGACCTTGTCCGGGTGCTGGGCGGCGAGGTTGTGAAGCTCGGATCGGTCGCCGTCGGTGTGGTACAGCTCCCACTCGTCGTCGTTGAAGTTGCCCCAGCCGGCGATCGTGGGATGGTTGGTGACAGCCTTCCAGCCGTCGTGCCAGATCGCCCGCGAGCCGAGCATCGCGTAGAACTGGGTCCGGCGGGTCGTGGGCACCGAGCCCTCGTCGAGGGCGTAGCGCATGCTGACGCCGTCGAGGGGGCTCTGCACGTGGCCCTTGATCGTCGCGGGCGCCTCGACGCCGAGCGCGTCCAGGATCGTCGGGGCGATGTCGATCGCGTGGTGGTACTGATCGCGGATCTCGCCGCGGGCCGTGATGCCGGCCGGCCAGGAGATGATGCACGGGTCGCTCGTGCCGCCGTTGAACTCGTAGCGCTTCCACATCTTGAACGGCGTGTTGAAGGCCATCGCCCAACCGTTGGGGTAGTGGTTGTAGGTCTTCTCGCCACCGAGCTCGTCGAGGAGCGGCAGGTTCGCCTCGATGGTGTCCGGGATCCCGTTCGCGAACTTCATCTCGTTGACCGAGCCGTTGGGCCCGCCCTCCCCCGACGCGCCGTTGTCGGACACGAGCACCACGAGGGTGTTCTCGCGGTAGCCGAACTCCTCGAGGAAGGCGAGCAGGCGCCCGAGCTGGTCGTCGGCGTGCTCCAGGAAGCCCGCGTACACCTCGGCCATGCGGCAGAACAGCGCCTTCTCATCGTCGGACAGCGTGTCCCACGGCCGCGTGACGTCCAGCATCGGGAAGGGCTTGCCGTCCGGCCCGGTGCGGGTCTCGGGCGTGCCGATCGGGTTGAGCGGAGGCAGCTCGGTGCCGGGCGGGACCAGGCCGAGCTCCACCTGGCGGGCGAGCGTCTGCGCGCGCATCGCCTCGTAGCCCATGTCGAAGCGGCCCCGGTACTTGTCGATCCATTCCCTCGGTGCGTGGTGGGGGGCATGGCAGGCCCCGGGCGCGTAGTAGAGGAAGAACGGCTTCTCCGGGGCGATCGACTTCGCGTCCCGGATGAACTCGATCGCCTTGTCGGTGAGGTCGACGGTCAGGTGGTAGCCGTCCTGGGGCGAGCTCGGCTGGTCCACGGGGTGGTTGTCGTAGACGAGGTCGGGATACCACTGGCTGGTCTCGGCGCCGAGGAACCCGTACCAGCGCTCGAAGCCCCGGCCGGTCGGCCAGTTGCGCCGCGTGGCGGCCAGGTTCATCTCGTCGTCCGGACAGAGGTGCCACTTCCCGACCATGTAGGTGTTCCAGCCCAGCTCGCCGAGGATCTCCGGGAGCGTGCCGTTCTCCGGCGGGATCGTCCCGCTCGCGTTCGGGAAGCCGATCGCGGCCTCCGTGATGCAGGCCATGCTGTTGCGCGTGTGGTTGCGCCCGGTGAGGAGGCACGAGCGCGTCGGCGAGCAGAGCGCCGTCGTGTGCCATTGGGTGTAGCGCACGCCCTCGGCGGCGAGGCGGTCGATGTTCGGCGTATCGACGGGCCCGCCGTAGCAGCCCAGCGCCGAGAAGCCGACGTCGTCGAGGACGACGTAGACGACGCTCGGGCTCCCCTCCGGGGCCTTGGGCGGCTCGAAGGGGGTCCAGTCCGGCACGGAGTCGCGGATATCGACGTTGACCGTGCCTTTGAAGGGAGCGCTCATCAGGTCTCCTGTCCATTCATCGGGCATTTCCCAGCCGTCGTGCGACGTGGCCGCCGAACGCGGTCATGTTCCCCGGGCGACGCCGGCGGCCGCATCGGCCGGATCGGACGACCGGACGTGCCCGGCTCCTCGCATCGTGAGCGAGCCGAGGCTGCGCGCCCGGCCCGGGAGGCGTACGGCCTCGCGTGCGAGGTCGTGTGCGACCCGGTCAGCGGCACGCCGATGGTCGTGCCCCGCGGCCGGCACCACGCGGCCGCGGTCGCCGACGGCCGCGTCACGCGCTAGGCCGCCTCGCGCAACTCCGCCGTGAACTCACGCATCTCGGCGAGGCGCCGTAGGGCGGTCGCCTCGATCTGGCGGACCCGCTCGCGAGACACACCGAGCCCCTTCGCGATCTCGGTGAGCGTCTGCGGCTCCCCGTCGCCGAGGCCGAAGTGGAGGCGGAGCACCTCGGCGTCGCGTTCCGGCAGCTCGGCGAGCGCATGCTCGAGGGCCTCGTTGCGCAGGCTGACATCGAGCTCGGCGAGCGGGTCCTCCGCGGGAGCGGCGACGAGCTCTCCCAGGGTCGCGTCGTCGTCCTCCCCGACGGGCCGGTCGAGGCTGGTCACCGTGCGCGGAAGCTCGCGCACCATCGCGACCCGCTCCTCCGGCAACCGCGCCTCCTCGGCGATCTCGGCGACGGTGGGCTCGCGGAAGGTGCGGGCGAGGAGCTGCCGCTCGGCGCGCGACACCCTCTGCTGATGCTCGACCACGTGCACCGGTAGCCGGATGGTGCGGGACTGATTGGCGAGAGCGCGCTGGATCGCCTGCTGGATCCAGAGGGTCGCATAGGTCGAGAAGCGGAAGCCACGGCGCCAGTCGAACTTCTCGACGGCCCGGATGAGGCCGAGGGTTCCCTCCTGGATGAGATCGAGCAGCGTGAGCTCGGTGCTTCGATAGCGCCGCGCGATCGAGACGACGAGGCGCAGGTTCGAGTTGACCATGCGCTCCTTGGCGGCGGCGTCGCCGGCTTCGACCCTGCGGGCGAGCTGCTTCTCCTCGTCCGGGGTGAGGAGCGGATACCGGGCGACCTCGCGCAGGAAGAGGTTCATCGCGTCGGTGGTGGCCTCGGCGAGGTCACCGTTCGTGACGCGAGTGGGCTCGGTGACATCGATCCTGGCGCAGTCGTCGGTCACCTCGAGGCCCCGCTCGCGGATCGCCGAGTACAGCCCCTCGACCTCCTCGTCGTCCATGTCGAGCGACTCGGCGAGCTCGGCCACCTGACTCTGGTTGAGACAGCCCGCCTCGGCCACCCCGATCAGCGCCTCGAACTCCTTCGGCGTCTGGAACCCGGTGCCCATCTCTCCGTCCTCTCGGCGTCGCGGGCCGCCGGCTCCTCGGGGAACGCACCCCGGAGGACCAACTTGCCTCGCCTGACTATTCTCCCCCCAACCCTGCCCCGAACCACCGTCGCCCCAAAGGCCGTGTCACCATCCGGGTGACACTCCGCACCGAATGAGAGGGACCCGATGCCGCCATCCGTCGATGCCCCGCCCGCGCCGCGGTCGCTGAACAACTACGTCGGAGGCTCGTGGGAGCGCCCGAGCTCCGGCGAGGCGCTCGTCTCGCGCAACCCCGCCACCGGCGAGGACCTCGCCCGGGTCCCGCTATCGGCCGCGGCCGACGTCGAGCGTGCCGTCGCGGCCGCCCGCGCCGCGCAGCCGGGCTGGGCGGCGACGCCGATCCTCGCGCGGGCCCGGGCCCTCATGGACCTGCGCCAGGTGCTGGTCGCGCACAGGGACGAGCTCGCGCGCCTGGTGGCGACCGACATGGGCAAGACGATCCCCGACGCCACCGCGGAGGTCGGTCGCGGGATCGAGTCGGTCGAGGCCGCCATCGCCGCGCCGCATCTCCTGAAGGGGGAGGTGCTCGAGGGCGTCTCGCGCGGAATCGACGTGGAGAGCTTCAACCAGCCCGTGGGGGTGGTGGCCGCGATCACCCCGTTCAACTTCCCCGCCATGGTCCCGCTCTGGTTCATCCCGTTCGCCATCGTCTGCGGCAACACGATCGTGCTGAAGCCGTCGGAGCAGGATCCGCTCGCGCCTGAGCGGATCGTGGAGCTGATCGGCGGGATCGAGGCCATCCCGCCCGGCGTCGTGAACCTGGTCCACGGGGCCCACGACGCGGTCAACGCCCTGCTCGACTCGGACGGCGTCGACGCGGTCTCCTTCGTGGGGTCCGCGACGGTCGCCCAGTACGTCGCCTCGCGCGCGATCGCCGCCGGCAAGCGCGTCCAGGCGCTCGGGGGCGCCAAGAACTCCCTGATCGTGATGCCCGACGCCAGCACCGACCTGATGGTCAAGGGCGTCTCCAGCTCCGCCTTCGGAGGGGCCGGCCAGCGCTGCCTGGCGGGCTCGGTGGCCGTCCTCGTGGGCACGACCGCCGAGCAGGACGCGTCCCTCGCGAGCATCACCGACGGAGCCCGGGAGCTCCGCGTCGGGGCGGGGCTCGACGAGGCGACGGACGTCTGCCCGGTCGTGTCGCCCCAGGCGCGGGAGCGCCTCGAGGACGAGATCCGGATCGCCGCCGAGGGGGGCGCGCGGATCGTGCTCGACGGCCGGGGCGACGGTGGCCCGGGTGGCTGCGAGCTCGGCCCGACGATCCTGGACCTCACCGATCCGGAGGCCCGGGCCGGACGCGAGGAGCTCTTCGGGCCGGTGCTGTCGGTCGTCCGCGTCCCCGACCTGGACGCGGCCATCGATTGGACCAACGGGTCGCGCTACGGAAACTCCGCGATGCTCTTCACGTCGTCCGGCGGTGCCGCCCAGCGGTTCCGCCAGCGCGTCGAGGCCGGGATGCTCGGCGTCAACATCGGGGTGGCCGCCCCGGTCGCCTGGTTCCCCTTCTCCGGCTGGAAGGACTCCATGGTCGGCGACCTGCACGCCACCGGCAACGACGCGTTCACCTTCTACACGCGCCGGAAGGTGGTGACCTCGCGATGGGCATGACGCACGACGAGCTCCAGC
>JAXIPH010000015.1:0-9358 GCA_045403035.1 Thermoleophilia bacterium
CAGCTGCTGGACCGGCAGGCGCGGGCCCTCCGGCGCCGGGATAATCGCCGGATGGTCATGGTCCCGGCAGTGCTCCGCACGCCCGCCTTCCGGCGCGTGTGGCTGGCGAGCCTGGCCTCGAACGCCGGCTCCTGGCTGCAGGTGGTGGCCAGCGGCTGGCTGATCTTCGAGCTCACCGACAGCCCGGCGGCCGTGGGGGCCCTGGCCCTGGTGACCCGGGCGCCGGCGTTCGTGCTCTCCACCTACGCGGGGGAGCTGGCCGACCGCTTCGACCGGCGCTCCGTGGGCATCGTCACCTTCTCGCTGCAGGCCGTGGCGGCCGGCACGCTCGCCCTCATCACCCTCGCGGGCGGGGCGAGCGTGGCGGCGATCTACGTGCTCACCTTCGCGGTCGGCGTGGGGTTCGCCCTGGGGCTCCCCGCGATGCTCGCCCTGATCCCGGCGCTCGTGCCCGCCTCCCGGCTCTCCCAGGCGGTGAGCCTCAACGCCGCCGGGATCAACGTGGCGCGCCTGGCCGGGCCGGCCATCGGGGGCGGCGTGCTCGTGGCCTTCGGCGCCACGGCGTGCTTCGCCCTCAACGCCGTCTCGTTCCTCGCCCTGGTGTGGGTGCTGTGGCGCATCCCGCCGCGCCCGCCCGCCGCCGGGCGCGAGCGCGCGAGCACCCGGCAGGGGCTCGCCTACGCGAGGCGTGACCCGGCCATGCGGCGCCTGCTCCTGGGCGTGGGCCTGTTCACGGCCCTCGCATCGCCCATCCAGGAGCTCGCGCCGGTCGTGGCCGATCGCCTCGACGCCGGCCCCGAGGGCCTGGGGCTGCTGCTCGGGGCCATGGGCGGCGGCGCGCTCGCCGGAGCCTGGCTGCTGGAGCACCTCCACGGCCGCGGGCTGCCCCGCCACCGCGCCCTGCCCATCTCGACCATCGCGTTCGCGGGCGGGCTCGTGATCGTGGCGGCCACGCCCTGGCTGGCCGTGGGCCTGATCGGCATGGCCTTCGGCGGCGCGTTCTGGATCTGGCAGTTCGCCGCGACGAACACGGCGATCCAGTTGCGCGCCCCCGAGCCCCTGCTCGGGCGGATGCTCGGCCTCTACCAGCTCGCCGTGATCGGGCCGATCGCCATCGGGTCGGCTCTGGCAGGCCTCGTGGCCCAGGCCGTCGGGATCCAGGCGACCCTCCTCGGCTGCGCGGCGCTCCTCGCCCTGTGGGGCGTCTGGAGCCTGCGCAACGCCGTCGCCGAGATCGACGCCGGGCGCTGGTCAGTCGACGAAGGCGGCGATCGCGTCGAGCGTCCGGTCGGGGACCCGGCCCTCGACCTGTAGGAAGTGGCCGGCTCCGGGCACCCGCAGGGTGCGGGTGGCCCGCCCCGCCCGCTCCCGGGCTCGCGCGACCCGCGTCATGTCCGACACCGGGACCGTGCGGTCGGCGGTGCCGTGCACCAGGAGGACCGGCTGGCGGGCCCGGACCGCGTCCGGCACGGGGTTGCGCTCAAGGGTGGCCGACGCCACCTCGGGGCCCAGCAGCCGCGCCAGCAGCCGGGCGGCCGTGCCCGAGACCCGCGGCAGCAGCTCGAGCCGTCGCCCCGGAGCCGACAGGGTCACCACGCGCTGAACCGGCGCGGTGCGGGCGGCCCGGAACGCCAGGTTCCCTCCCTGGCTGTGGCCGACCAGCGCGACCCGCGAGGAGTCGATGCCGGGCATCGCCACCACTGCGCGCGCCACGGTGCCGGCGTCGGCCGCCAGCGGGCGCGCGTCGAGCCAGGCCAGGTTCGGCCCCGTCGAGTCGCCGATGCCGCGCTTGTCGTAGCGCAGCACCGCGACGCCACGGCGCGCGAGCCCCTGGGCGAGCTGGCGATACACGCCGGAGCTTCCGCCGCCCAGCGCGCCGTCGCGGTTGGTGGGGCCGAAGCCGCCGACCAGAGCGACCGCCGGGAAGGGCCCGATGCCGGCCGGGAGGCTGAGCGTGCCGGCGAGGGTGACACCTCCGCCCGCGGGAATGCTCACCGCCCTCTCGGTGGGCGTCGCCGGGGCACCGGCCAGCAGGAGGAGGGCGGCGGCGACGGATGCGAGCACGAGATCCAGGGTAGCCCGGGGCTTCTCGGGCTTGCCCCACGCTGACGGTTAACTCGCGGGTCTCGGCTATCCTGCCCCGGTGGACGAGGTCCAGCTCGCCGAGCGGCTGATCGCCTACGACACCTCCCGCCGTTCCGGCATCGCTCTGGCCACCGACTTCGTCGCGGGCTGGCTGGAGGCTCGGGGGGCGGCCGTCGAACGCATCGAGACCGGCGGCCGCCGGTGCCTGGTGGCCCGCGTCGGCTCCGGCCCTGTCCGGCTGATCTTCAACGGCCACCTCGACGTCGTCCCGGGTCACCCCGAGCAGTTCCAGCCCCGCATCGACGGCGGGCGGCTCTTCGGGCGCGGCGCCTACGACATGAAGGCGGCCCTCGCGGCGATGATGCTCGCCACGACGGACCTCCTGGGCTCGCTCGCCGGCGCTCAGGTCGAGTTGATCGTGGTGCCCGACGAGGAACGTGCGGAGCCGGGGGAGAACTGTACCCAGATGCTCGTGCGCGACGGACTGAGGGCCGACTTCGTGGTCTGCGGTGAGCCGACCGACATGCGGGTGGGGGTTCAGGCGAAGGGGGTGCTGCTGGTGCGCCTGGAGGTGCCGGGCACGGCGGCCCACGGCTCCACGCCGTGGCTGGGCGACAACGCCGTGCTGCGGGCGGTGGACCTCTTCCGCCGCATCCAGACCCTCCCGTTCGCCGGGGAGTCGGCGCCCCTCTTCGAGCGCCCGTCGATCAACCTCGGCCGCATCCAGGGCGGCGACGCCGTGAACAAGGTGCCGGACTCCTGCCGGATGGACGTCGACGTGCGCTACCTGCCCGGCCAGGACCCCGACGAGGTGCTGCGCCAGGTGCGCTCGCTCGACCCCCGGGCCACGGTGGACGTGCTCCTGGAGCGGCCCCCCGCCGACGTGTCGCCGGAGCATCCCATGGTGCTGGCGCTGCTGGCGGCGGCGAGCCGGCACGAGCCCTCGGCCACCTCCGTGGGGCGCGACGGCGCCTCGGACGCCGTGGCCTTCCTCGAGGTGGGCGTGCCGGCGGTCGAGTTCGGGCCCCGCGGCGCCGGACATCACGGGCCCGAGGAGTTCGTGGAGATCGAGAGCCTGCCCCGCTACCGCCGCGCTCTGGTCGAGTTCGCCCTCAGCGCGGCGCAGCAGCCCGCCCCCGCCACCCCGCCGGGGGGCGCGGCGTGAGCCCTCCCCGCAACGAGCCTCCGCACCGGAAGGCGCGCTACTGGCGCGTTCCCCGCCCGCGCAGCCGCCTGTGGCTCGCGATCTTCGGGTGGACGCTCTGGGGGCTCATCGGCCTCGTCGTCGCCGTGGCGGTGGGCGGCTACATCGCGCTCGACGACACGCTGGAGGCGGCCGCGCCCAACACGCCCGAGGCACGGGCCGCGCGCGCGGCCACGAGGCCCGCCCTGCCCGGCGAGCCCAAGAACATCCTCCTGATCGGCTCGGACGTGAGGGCCGACGAGGGGGGTCCCGGCCGGAGTGACACCCTGATCCTCGTCCGCATGGACAGCCGCCGCGGCTTCATCTCGATGCTCTCCTTCCCGCGCGACCTCTACGTGCCGATCGACGGGGGGCTGCCCGACAAGATCAACGCGGCGTACAGCCGTGGCACGGACGTGGCCATCCGGACCGTCGAGCAACTCACCGGCGAGCCCGTGAACTACTACGTCGACATCAACTTCACGGGCTTCGCCGAGCTCGTGAACGAGCTCGGCGGGGTCTACATCGACGTCGACCGGCGCTACTACAACCCGGAGGGCACCGGATACGCCCCGATCGACCTGCAGCCCGGGTACCAGCGGCTCAACGGCAACGACGCGCTCGACTACGTGCGCTACCGCCACACCGACTCCACCTATGCGCGCGACGCGCGCCAGCAGATGTTCCTGGCCGAGCTGAAGCGCCAGACGAAGGACATCGGCAGCATCGCGAGCCTGCCGCGCCTGAAGAGGCTCTTCGGCAAGGACATCCAGATGGACATCACCAATCCGCGGACGTTCCTGTCGCTGCTCGAGCTCGCGCTCGTGACCCCGAAGGACAAGATCGCGAAGGTGAAGATCCAGGGCACGGACGACATGACCTCGGCGGGGGCCTCCATCCAGACCGCCTCCGAGGCCACGATCGACGCGGCCGTGGCCGAATGGAAGGACCCGAGCTTCGAGAACGACACCAGTCCGGGCGCCCGGGCCCGCAAGCCGTCCGAGGTCGACGTGACCGTGCTCAACGGCAGCGGTCGGGTCCTCGCCGCAGAGGACGTCGCCGAGGCCCTCTCCGACAAGGGCTATCGCGCGCGGGTGGGCGGGAACGCCGAGAGCTTCGACTTCACCTCGAGCGCCGTCTACTACGCACCCGCCTACCGCGACGCGGCGAAGAAGATCCAGGCGCTCCTCGGCCCGTCGGCATCGAGCGCGCCGCTGGCGGCGCGCCAGGCCCGCGGCAACGAGGTGGTGGTCGTCGCCGGCACCGACTTCACCGGGACGTTGGCGATCCCGCCGAAGGCCGCGGAGCGCCCGGCGGCGAGCACGATCGACACCACGAGCCTGGTGGACGGGGTGCGCCGCGCGCAGCGGGCGTTGGGCTTCCGGATGATGGTGCCGATGAAGGTCGCGAGCGGCTCGCGCCTTCGGATCCTGCGCGCCTACCGGATCAACGTGGGCTCCGGCGACGGCGGCCCGGCGGCGGTGAAGATGGTCTTCGAGACCGGCTACCACAAGTACTGGGGCATCACGATGACGACCATGAAGAACCCCCCGATCGTGGGGGGGGAAACCGGCTCGTACGACTCGGGTGGCCGCAAGTACCTGACGTACTATGACGGCCTGAACCTGCAGCGTCTCGCTTTCCGAAAGGGCAACGTGACGTTCTGGGTCTCGAACACCCTTGAAAACGACCTCAGCGCCAAGACGATCGAGGAGATCGCGAAGTCGATGCGTCCCGTGAACCGCGCCAAGCTGCCCAAGGGCCGCACCGACACCCCCATCTACGTGGAGTTTGAGGGCTCGACGCCGTGAGCTCGCGAGTCGGAGTGATCGGGGCCGGCTACGTCGGCCTGGTGACGGGTGTCTGCCTCGCGTCGATGGGGCACCACGTGACCCTGCGCGACATCGACGAGCTCAAGGTCGCCGCGCTCAACGACGGGGTGGTGCCGATCTACGAGCCCGGCGTCGCCGAGCTCATGGCCGAGCACCGCGAGCGGCTCGTCTACACGCTGTCGCTCGAGGAGATGCTGGAGTCCTCGGAGATCGTCTTCATCGCGGTCGACACGCCCCCCACCTACTCCGGCGACGCCGACCTGTCGCGGGTGATGGCGGTGGTGGCCGAGCTCGAGAAGGTGGGCGCCGACGCGCGCCACGTGCTGGTGATGAAGAGCACCGTGCCGGTGGGCACCGGCGAGCGGGTGCGGGCCGAGCTCGACGCGCGCGGGCTCTCCGCGGTGGGCTACTGCTCCAACCCCGAGTTCCTGAAGGAGGGCGCCGCGGTGCCCGACTTCCTGCACCCGGACCGGGTCGTGATCGGCGACTTCGACCGCCGGCACGGGGATCTGCTGGAGTCGCTCTACCTGCCGCTGGGCGCCCCGATCGTGCGCACGACCGTCGCCTCGGCGGAGATGGTCAAGTACGCGTCCAACGCCTTCCTCGCCACCAAGATCAGCTTCATCAACGAGATCGCGAACGTCTGCGAGGAGGTGGGCGCGGACGTGTCGGTGGTCGCCCACGGCATGGGGCTCGACCCACGGATCGGCCCCTCGTTCCTGCGCGCCGGCATCGGCTTCGGCGGCAGCTGCTTCCCCAAGGACGTCTCGGCCCTGAAGCAACTTGCGGGAAACTCCGGCTACCACTTCCAGCTCCTCACCTCGGTGATCGAGGTCAACGAGCTGCAGAAGCGACGCGTGGTCGGGAAGCTCAAGAAGCACCTCGGGTCGCTGGAGGGGCGCCGGGTGGCGCTCCTGGGGCTCGCCTTCAAGCCCGATACCGACGACATGCGGGAGGCCTCCAGCCTGGTGCTGGCCGCGCGACTCTTGGCCGAGGGCGCCGAGGTGTGCGCCTACGACCCGGTGGTGCGGGCGGCCGACCGGCTGAACGGCGTGGAGATGTGCGGGAGCGCCGAGGAGGCGGTGGCCGACGCGGACGCCGCGGTGGTCGTGACCGAGTGGAGCACCATCGTCAACCTCGACTGGGCGGCGGCGGCGGCCACCATGCGCTCGCCCGTCGTCATCGACGGCCGCAACGCACTCGATCCGGAGGTCATGACGGCGCTCGGGTACAGGTTCGAGGGCATCGGGCGCATCCCGGCGGCCCAGCCGCAGCCCCAGCGGGTCGGGTGATGCAGGCCGTCATCCTGGTGGGGGGGGAGGGCCGCCGGCTGCGGCCGCTCACCGACACCCGGCCGAAGCCGATGATGCCGCTCGTGGACCGCCCCTTCGTGGCGCACCAGCTCGACCACCTGCGCCGGCACGGCATCACGGACGTCGTGTTCTCGTGCGGGTACCGCCCGGACGCCCTCGAGGCGTACTTCGGCGACGGCTCGGCAATGGGCATGCGCGTGCGATACGTGGTGGACCCGGAGCCGCTCGGCACCGCCGGGGCCATCAAGAACGCCCAGGGGCTGCTCGACGGCGAGGCCGTCTTCGTGCTGAACGGGGACATCCTCACCGACCTCGACCTGGGGGCGATGATCGCGCGCCACCACGAGACGGGCGCGATCGGCACGCTGGCGCTCACGCCGGTGGAGGACCCGAGCGCGTTCGGCCTGGTGCGCCTGCACGACGACTCCTCCGTGGAGGCCTTCGTCGAGAAGCCGAGCCGCGAGGAGCTGCGCCCCGGCGAGCCCTTCCGCATCAACGCCGGCACTTACCTCCTGGAGCCGTCCGCCGTGGAGTCGATCCCCGCGGGGCGCGCCTGCTCGATCGAGCGCGAGGTCTTCCCGCAACTCGCCGCCGGCGGGCGCCTGTTCGGCTTCCCGAGCGCCGCCTACTGGCGCGACATCGGGACCCCCGCCTCGTACCTGGCGGCGCACCACGACGTCCTCACGGGCGCGGTGCTCACCGAGTCGCCGAGCGGGGCGGCCTATCTCGGCCCCGGGGCGCGCGTCGGCTCGGGCGCCTCCGTCGACCCCCTCTCGAGCCTCGGCGCCGGCGCCGACGTGGGGTCGTCGGCGACGGTGGCGGGCAGCGTGGTGGGCGAGGAGGCGCTCATCGGCCGCGGCGCCGCCCTGATCGACGCCATCCTGGGCGCCGGCGTGCGGGTGGGCGCGGGCGCGCGCATCGGTGAGGGCGCGGTGGTGGGGGACGGGGCGAGCATCGGCGCGGGCGTCCGCGTGGACGGCTCGGAGCCGATCCCGACCGGCGCGAGCGTCGGGTAGCCTCCCGCCCGTGTTCGGACTCGACGGACCCGCCGCCCTCTCGGGCGACAGCCTCGGCCTGCTGGGCGTGCTGGCCGAGTCGGTGGCCGCGTTCGACGAGGCGCGGGCCGCCGCCGAGTCCGTCGAGCTGGTCTTCCCGCCCGAGGAGGTCCACGACATCGCGGTCTGCGGGATGGGTGGCTCCGCGATCTCCGCCGACCTGCTCCTGGGCGCCTACCGCGAGCGCCTGCGCAAGCCGATGACCGTGGTGCGCGACTACTACCTTCCGGGCTGGATCGGGGAGAACACCCTGGTCATCCTGAGCTCGTACTCGGGCGGCACCGAGGAGACCCTCACCTGCGCCTCGCAGGCCATCGAGCGCAACGCCCTCTGCGTGGCGATCACCAGCGGCGGCAAGCTCGGCTCCTTCTACGCCCAGGAGGGCGTGCCGGTGGTCCCGGTGGCGCCGGGCTACCAGCCCCGGGCGGCCCTGCTCCGGATCCTCACCCCGATCGCCGTGCTCCTCGACCGCGTCGGCGCCGTGCCGTCCCTCGCCGCGGACCTCGACGAGGCGCGTGCGACGCTGGAGAACGCGGTCCTCACGCTCGGTCCCGACGTCCCCGAGCCCCAGAACCCGGCCAAGCAGCTCGCCCGCTCCCTGGTGGGCGGCATCCCCATGTTCTGGGGCGCCGAGCTGACGGCCCCCGTGGCCACGCGCTGGAAGGGGCAGATCAACGAGAACGCCAAGCTCCCGGCGACGGCCTCGGTGCTCCCCGAGCTCGACCACAACGAGATCGTCGGCTTCGCCGGCACGCCGGCGGAGCTGCAGAAGCTCAGCACGCTCGTGATGCTGCGCGACCCGCGCCAGCACCGCCAGGTGCAGCGGCGCTTCGACCTCACGCGCGAGCTGGTGGAGATGCACGTCGACAGGGTGCTGTCGATCACCGCGGAGGGGGAGGGCCCCCTGGCCCGCAGCCTCGACCTGGTGACGCTGGGCGACTACGCCTCGATCTACCTCGCCCTGCTCCGAGCGGTCGATCCGGGCCCCGTGGACGTGATCGAGCGCCTGAAGGAAAGGCTCGCCGAGGCCGGCTACGGCAGGGTCGGCACCTAACCGGGGACGTGGGGCGAGACCCGAAGGCCGCCGCCCGGGCGATGTGGGCGCTGGGCGACTACCACCGGTTCGCGACCCAGCTGGTCTGGGAGGTGGGCCCCGTGCTGGTGCAGGCGTGCCGGATCGCGGGCGGCCAACGCGTGCTCGACGTGGCCGCGGGGTCGGGGAACGTGGCGATCCGGGCCGCGGAGGCCGGGGCCGAGGTCGTGGCGTCCGACCTCACGCCCGAGAACCTCGAGGCGGGCCGCCGCGAGGCTCGCGCCCGGGGGCTCGAGCTCGAGTGGGTGGAGGCGGACGCCGAGGCGCTTCCCTTCCGCGACGGTGAGTTCGACGTCGTCACCTCGTCGTTCGGAGCGATCTTCGCGCCCGACCACCAACGGGTCGCCGACGAGTTGCTGCGGGTGTGCCGCCCGGGGGGAACGATCGGCATGGCCAACTTCACGCCCGAGGGCCTGGCGGCGGAGTTCTTCGAGGTCTTCGCGCCCTACGCGCCGCCCCCGCCTCCGGGAGCGCTCGCACCGGTCGCCTGGGGGCGCGAGGAGCACGTGCGCGAGGTCTTCGGAGCCCGGCTGGGGTCGCTCGAGATGACACGCCGGGAGTACGTGGAGCGGAGCCCCGGCGGCCCGAGCGGCTACCGCGAGCTCTTCTAGGCGACCTTCGGGCCGGTGATCGCCGTCTACGCGGCCCTCGCCGACCGGCCCGAGCGGGTCGCGGCGCTCGACCGGGACTTCCTCGACTTCGCCAGACGATCGAACCGCGGGGGACCCGGGGGCCCTGCGGAGTACCACTACGAGTACCTGCTCGTGGTCGCGCGCACACGGGGCGCGCGACGATAG
>JAXIPH010000151.1:0-6051 GCA_045403035.1 Thermoleophilia bacterium
GCCCGACGTCCGCCGACCAGGCGGGCGAGGGCGCCCGCGGGCTACCCGACGATGTTGACCGCCCGGGCGGCCACGAGGAGCACGGTGATCGCGGAGATCGCCGCCTCGAAGAGCATCATGAGCTTCGCCCGGCGGGTGAGCGGCATCGCGTCGGTCGGGCTGAAGGCGACCGCGTTCGTGAAGGCGACGTAGATGTAGTCGACGAGCTCCGGTTGCCAGAGGGCCGGAGCGAACTGCGGGTTCTCCATCTGCGGAAACTGGAAGTCGGGCGGCGGCGGATCCGGTTCCACCCGTCGCACCGGGCCCCCGCGGTCGAAGGCCCAGTACCAGAGGCCGAAGGCGATCACGTTCGTGCCCCAGATCGTGCCCGCCTCGAGCAGCAGCTCCGACGCGCTCCCCTGCTCGCCCTGGAGGAGCGACCCGATGAGCGC
Organism: Thermoleophilia bacterium; assembly: GCA_045403035.1. Lineage (GTDB taxonomy): Bacteria > Actinomycetota > Thermoleophilia > Miltoncostaeales > Miltoncostaeaceae > CAVXDY01. The sequence goes on from JAXIPH010000151.1 coordinate 432, forward strand.
GATCAGCAGGAGCCCGTTCGAGAGGCTGATGACGCCCAGCAGGGCGAGGGCGGCCGTGCGCCGGTGACCGAGCTGCTCGAGGCGCCGCCGCGACCGATGCCAGGCGAGCGGGCCGAGCAGGAGGATCTCCGGGCCGATCGGGATCAGCCAGACCCACCAGGGCAGGCCCCAGAGCTCCCAGTCGCCCGACCGGCTGATGAGCGCGAGCAGGAGCTGGAGGGCGATCACGAGCCCGACGGCCGGGGCGGCCTCCCAGCGTGACTCGACCTCCTCTTCGCTCAGCGCGTCCCGGGCCACGGAAAGGATGCTCCTTCGTCGGGCATCCAGGTTGGCAGACGCCCGGTTTGCTCACGGATGAGCTGGGACGGCCCGGACCGAGCTCGACGCCGGAGCACCACCCTCCGGCGGTGTCATTCGCCGGAGGGTGGTGCGGGCGGGACGGCGGCGTGAGCGCTCGTCGCCGGCCCCCTGGCCCTACGCCCCGAGGCCGATCGGCTTCGGGAACCGGTGGCGCAGGCCGTACCGGTACGGCTTGGCGGCACCGGCCCAGGTCGCGTCACGGGTGTACGTCTCGGTCCAGATCACCTGGCCCGCGGGGATGATGAGATCGAAGCTGAAGGTCATCAGCCCGAGCATCTCCTTGGGCGGGAGCTCGTAGCCCAGGTTGTCGTAGGGCGTCGCCTGCATGAACCAGTTGAAGCTCGCGGGGCTGGAGGTCCGGATCGAGTCGGGCTTCACCTGGAAGCGGTGCGATCCCTCGGTCTCCGGACGCCCGACCGCGGTCGCGAGATCCTTCGTGACCATGGATGGCATGTAGACGAGCTGCCAGACCGACTGCGAGACGTCAGGGCTCGTCACGACCTTCATGTTGAGACGCCCGTAGTCCGTGTTGCCGTAGAACGCCGGCTTGGCGGGAAGCTCGGCGTCGTCGTAGCTGCCCGTCGCCGAGTGCATCACGTAGCCCAGCCGGATCATCAGGAACGAGAAGTAGTCGAACTGGTAGACCTTGGTGTCGTACACGCCGTACCCGTCGTCCGGGGCGCCCCCGTGCTCCAGCGCGCGGATGAAGGCGTCCTTCTTGGGGAAGCCGAGCACGCGGCCGGCGTCGATGCCGGCGTCCTGCGTGAGGTACATGTACGGGTAGTAGCCGCCGTAGTAGGTCGTGCCGTCCCCGCCCCGGTGGCTCGCGGCGATCGTGACGCCCATCTCCCCGTAGGGGCCGATCATCGTGTGGTTGTGGTCCACGTACCAGAACTCGACGATGTCGTCCTCGAGCTCCATGCAGTCGGGGAGCACCCGCCGGAGGTGCTTCTCGTCGGCGCGGTAGAAGAACGCCGACCACCGGGAGTTGGTGTAGGTCAGCGGCAGGGTGTCGATGTCCCAGAGGGGGTCGGCGAGGCCGCCGATGAACGCCGTCTTCTCGTCGCGCTTCACCGGGGGAGGCGGGACCTCCCCGGTGTCGGCGCCGGGGATCTGAGTCACTGCCATCTGTGCCATCTGCGCCTGCCTCTGTCCAGGGAACGGATGAGTCGCTCGGATGGGGTCACGCTATGAGGGCCGCGTTACACGGAGCGGCGGTCCGGAACGCGCGCCGCGCGGCGGGCGTTATCCGATCGTCGGCGACCCCGGCGCGGGGTCAGCCGCGCAGGCGCTCCAGGAGCGTGCGGGTCTCGCCGGAGGGCTCGAGATCGACCTCGTTGAGCGACCGGCGGCAGTCGAGGAAGACGCGGGCGACCGACGCGGGTCCCTCGAGGCTCGCGTGGATGCGCATGAGCTCCTGCCACGCGTCCTCGCGGTACGGATCGGCCTCGATGGCGGCCTGGAGCGCCGGCACCGCCTCGCCGGGGCGACCCGCCGCGCGCATCGCCCGCGCGAACTCCAGGCGCACGTCCATCGCCACTGCGGACAGGATCCGGCGCCGCTCGAGGACGCTCTCGTCGTCGAGCCCCTCCATGTAGGGCCCCCGCTCGGCGAGCTCCAGGGCGACGGCCAGGGTCTCGTCCCGCGCCGGCGCGACCTCGGTCCTGGCCCGTCGGTAGAGCGACTCGAGCAGGGCGTCGTCGGAGGCGACCAGCTCGGCCGGCTTCCACGCCAGCCTGCGTCCGGAGGAGCGCAGCTCGAGGTCGCCGGGCAGGACACGACGCAGCCGGAAGACCAGCTGGCGCAGGTAGTTGGGCCCGTCCCGGCTGCCCTCGAAGAGGGCGCCGATCAGCTGGTTCCGGGGCACGCCGGGGGGCCCGGAGCGAGCGATCTCCGCGGCGAGCTCAATGGCCTTCAGGGGAACGTTCGTCAGGGGCTCGCCGTCCAGCTCGAGGGCGGGCGGTCCCAGCGTGTGCACGCGCAGCCGGGCGCCCTCCCTCTCGGGCGCGACCGTCTCGGTGAGGACGAGGGGGACCAGCGCGCTCCAGCGGCGCTCGCTGTCGGGGCCCTCGCAGTCGAGCCGCCGGGCCAGCACGCCCGGAGCCAGCTCGAGCGCGGTCATGAGCGGATGCAGGGTCCCGCACTGCTCGGCCGCCGCGTAGGCGATCTCGGCGGCCGCGTCGTGGGCATCCTCGTGGCCCCGCCGCCATTCGGCCTCGGCGAGGAAGACGGCGGCGGCGGGCAACTCGAGATGGCGCCGCGCCCGCCGCATGGCGTTCACCGCCGGCTCGAGCAGCGCCCGGGCCTCGTCGGGGGGTCGATCGAGCATCAGCAGGGCGCCGCCGAGCCAGGCCTCCGCCCACTCGCGGAACGAGGCGAGCCCGCGCTGGGCACACCAGTCGCGAACCTCGCTGAGGACCTCGACGGCGAGGTCCGGAGACCCGAGCCGAACGAGCATCCTGCCCTCCACGGCGCCGAAGATCGCGCTGTCGCCGACCCTCCATCCATGTCGTGCCGAGACGCCGCGCGCGGTGCGGATCAGCTCGAGGGCGCGCTCACCGCTGCCCTCCTCGAGGCAGAGCTCCGCCTCGGCGTGGAGCCAGAACTCGATGAAGCGCGAGGTGCGGATGCTGGCGGGCACGGACTCGAGCACGCGCCGCGCCGCCGCGGCCTCGCCCCGGGCCCGCAGGACGTTCACCTTGTGCACCTGCGCGACGGCCGCCGTGACGGGGCCTCCCGAGGTGGCGGCGACCGCCGCGAGGCGGCTCGCGGCATCGAATCGGCCCTGGAAGTAGAGCGCCTCCTGGAGCACCACGTGGAGTGGGTGCATGCGGCCGAGCGCCGACTCGGCGAGGTCCTCGGGCGCGTCGCGCGCCACCGTGGACACGAGCATGTAGCGCATCACCTCACCGACCCGGGACCTCCCGCGTGGTGGAAGGAGCGGCACGAGCTTTGCCCACTCCCCGGAGCCGTGGAGGGCCCACACCGCCCACGCCGCCACGTCCGGAGACGACTCGACGAGCTCTCCCACCTCGCCCGCGGCGAGCATCTCGTGGACGAGGTCCTCCAGCTCCTCCTGGCGCCTGCTGTTGAGCAGCGCCCGCACCTGGACCTCGCGGAGGATCGGCCGGCGCCGGGCCGCTCCCTCCCCGAGCGTCTCGGTCCAGGCGAGGATCTTGCCCCAGTCGCCGCGGCGCCTCAGATCGGTGACGACGCTCACGGCCAGCTCCTCGGCCTCGTCGCATCGACCGCTCCGGAGAAGGACGTCCACGGCCTCCTCGCGGAATCCCTCCTCCGCGAGCTGCCGCCCGTACTCCTCGAGGAGCCCGGGCACCTCGCGGGACATCTCCCTCGTGAGGCGGTGCTCGAGGAACTCGCGGAACTGCGGGTGGTAGCGGAGGACCCCCGGCTCGGCGGTGGCGGGGAGGTGCAGGCGGGCGAGCTCGTCGAGGAGCACCGGCGGGTCCTCCTGGGGCAGCCGCTCGAGCCGATCCGCCGTGACCGTGTCGAGCACGGCCGTCCGCAGCAGGGCGCGCCGTATCCTCGGAGGCAGGCCCGCGAGGATCTCCCCGCCCAGATAGGAGAAGAGCGGGTCCTCCTCGAGCGGAAGGCCCAGCGATCCCTCGGGCCGCCGGAGCGCCTCGAAGACGATGCCGGCGACCCAGCCGCCGGTCGCCCTCCACACGGCCTCGGCGTCGCCCGGCACCTGGCGCGCCTCCAGCAGCGCGTGCGTCTCGTTGAGATCAAAGGCCAGGTCGGCGTCGAAGACGCCGCTCAGGCTGCCCCGGAGCAGCTCGCTCGACAGGTCCAGGCTGGGGATGCGCCGGGACACCAGCACCGTCAGGGTGTCGGCCGGCAGCCCGCGCACGAAGGTCCGGAGGGGGCCGAGCGCCTGCGCGTCGGGCTCGAGATGGTGGAGGTCGTCGATCACGATCGTCCATCCCTGGCCCAGACGCTCCGCCAGGAGCGCCGCGCAGTCCTCGGCCAGCATGCCGTCGGCGAGGAGCTCCTGCACCATCGTCTGGAGAGCCGGCTCGACCTTCCCGAGCGCAGTGGCGAGATAGCTGACGAAGCGGCCCGACGCGCGGTCGGACGCGTCGACCGACAGCCAGGCCGTCCGTCCTGGGCGCCGCTCGAGGAACCGGGCGGCCTCGGTGGTCTTGCCCGTCCCGGCGCCGGCCACGAGGAGGACCATGCGGTGCCCCTCGGCGGCGCGGGCGAGGGCGGCCTGGACACGCGGGCGCTCGATCAGCACCGACGCCGGCGGCGGCGGCCGGAGCTTCGCGGTGATCATCGGGCGTGGGCGCATCGCAGTCGGGTCCGCGTCGCTAACGAAGCTGTGATGGTCGGCCGAGCCCGCTCGGCTCCGCGGCGGTCCGACCTCTAACGGTGCCGTACATAGCGTCGCCCCAACGAAACGCCGCGGCCGGGTCCTCCATCGACGATACCCGAGGTGGGTACCGTCGGATCAAGCCCCGGTCGGTGAATCCCCTCGTCGAGAGAGGCATGCGATGGCTGAGCTGACGGTCAGGAGCACCCCATGGATCGACTCGGGCGACGCGCCGCCGCTGCCCCTCGACCGGGACAAGCGGGACATCATCTCGCAGGCGGTCGCCGACCCGCTCTTCGACTACGACATCGTCCCCCTGACCTACACGAACTCGCGGTGGTCGGCGTTCTTCTACCGGGCTGACGAGGCCGACCTGCGCGGGATCCTCCCGAAGTGCCTCGAGCTGGAGGACGACGTCGTCGAGTTCTGGTACGTCGATCACCTGCACACGGGCGTCGGGCCCTACGGCGAGGTCGGCGTCACGATCGCGGCCAGCCACACGAACGCCGACGGGAAGACCTTCAAGGGGGGCTACTACCCGTACATGTGGCTCACCGCGGCCACCGGGGTCGCCGCCGGCCGCGAGCCCTTCGGGTTCCCGAAGAAGATCGCCTACATCGTCTGCCAGGAGCACGGTGGCAAGGAGGACGACGGCTACGGCGGCTTCGGCAACGACTACTTCAACTTCACCATGGAGCGGCGCGGGTACCTCATCCACACCGCGACGGGCAGATACGACGACGCCGAGCTCCCCGCGAAGCCCGCGTTCTACGGCGACCCGGGCTACGGGCGCATGAACCTCAGGCTCACCACCGAGCCGGACCTCATGTCGACCAAGTGGGACCTCACCTACATCCCGTCGGAGGTGACCCCGGAGCTGGCGAAGGGGATGGGCCGTCCCGAGACCGAGGGCCAGCACCGCTTCCAGCT
>JAXIPH010000030.1:0-7447 GCA_045403035.1 Thermoleophilia bacterium
GTAGGCGGGCGAGCCGGGGTGGCGAGGGCCTGGGAGGTTCCGGGGCTCACCGGGCGCGCACGCTTTCGCGAGGCGGCCGGGCGCGTGGTGCTCACCCGCTGGCGGGAGATGATGAGCTCCCGCGACGGCACGCTCCTCGGCGACGACATCGAGGAGCTCCACGCGATGCGGGTCTCCTCGCGGCGCCTGCGGGCGGCGATGGACGCCTTCGAGGGGGCGTTCCCCCGGAAGTCCTTCCGCCCCCTGGTGCGCCAGGTGAAGGAGATCACCGACGTCCTCGGCGACGCGCGCGACCTGGACGTGGCCATCGAGCGGCTCAGCGGGATCCGCGCCGAGATGCGCGAGGACGAGCTCCCCGGCGTGGAGGGCCTGGTGGCGCGCTACCGCGAGGAGCGGGCCGCCGAGGATCCGCGCCTCGCCGCCCTCTTCGCCCGGATCGAGGCCGAGCGCTTCGAGGAGCGGTTCGTCTCCTACCTCGCCAAGCACACCGGCGTGCGCATGGGGCGCCTCGACCCGCGGCCCCCCGAGGCCTGAGTGGCCAAGCCGCGCCCCGTCCACGGGCTCGACCCCGACCGCCGCCTTCGGCCCAACGCCCGCAGGGTGCTGGCCGTGCGCATCGACGAGGTCTATGCCTACGACGGCCTGATGGCCGACCCCGCGAACGTGACCGAGCTCCACGACATGCGCATCGCCTGCAAGCGCCTGCGCTATCTGCTCGAGATCTTCGCGGTCGCGTTCGAGCCCGACCTCGAGCCCTTCATCGACGAGGTCAAGTCCCTCCAGGACCTGCTGGGCGACATCCACGACTGCGACGTGCAGATCCCGATGCTCGAGGGTCACCTCGAGTGGCTCAACGAGCGCGAGGGCGTCGCTGCGCGGCGCCTTGTGACCACGGCGCCGACCGTTCCCCGCCGGCGCTCCGCCCGCGCCCGCGAGGCCGGCTTCCGCGCGTTCGAGCGCGAGCTCGCGACCGCCCGCCGCGGCGACGAGCGCCCCGGCGTCCACGCGCGCATCGGGCGCCGTCGCCGCGAGCGCGACGAGCTCTACGCCCGGTTCGTCGACGAGTGGCGCCGCCTGAAGGGCGAGCGCTTCCGCCCGCGCCTGCACGAGGCCCTCGGCATGGGCGATCGTGCCTAAGCGCCTGGCCATCGTGGGCGACGTCCACGCCAACCTTCCCGCCCTGCGCGCCGTCCTGGGCGCCATCGACGAGCGGGGCATCACGCGCGGCGCCTTCACCGGCGACCTTGTGATGCGCGGTCCCGACCCCGAGGAGTGCGTGCGCGAGGTCATGGGCACGGGCTGGCCCTGCGCGATGGGCAACACCGACGGCAAGGTCACCAAGCGCGAGCCCGACCCCGACCACCCGAAGGCCGCGCGGGTGGGCTCGCGCGCCTGGACCGCCAACCACCTGTCCGAGACCGCCCTGCGGTTCCTCTCCACCCTCCCGGCGGTGGTGCGGGTGGATCTCGGCGAATGGAAGGTGGCCGTGGTGCACGGGGACCCGGCGGGGACCATCGACGCGCGCACCTCGAAGCGCCTGCTGGCCGCCATCGCCCGGGGCCTGGGCGCCGACTGCGTCGTGAGCGGCCACACCCACCGCCCGCTCATCCGCGAGGAGGCCGGCTGCCTGTTCGTCAACCCGGGCAGCGCCGGCGAGGCGGTGGACGATGACGACCACCACCCGCGATGGGCCTGGATCGAGGCGCGGGCGGGCGGTCTTCACGCGCACCTGGAGCACGTGCCCGAGCCCCTGGCGAGGGTGCGCCCACACGCTTGACGGCCCGCCCCCGGGCCGGCGCGATCAGACGGAGCCCATCAGGCGCCGGCCCGTGCGCCGCCTCAGCCGGGCCGCGCCCCAGGCGGCCAGCAGGGCGACCACCGCGAAGGGGCCGATCAGCACCACGGCCCCCAGCAGCCAGGCCGTCGCCCCGGCCAGCCGAGAGCCCGCGTCGCTCAGCGGGCCCAGGAAGCGGCCCTCGTCCACGGGTGCCGCCGGTGGGCCCTCGGTGGTGAGCGTCAGGCTCAGGCGGGCCAGGTCGGCCCGCACCCGAGTGGCGCCCCGGCGCGCCTCGGCCGCCCGCAGGCTCGCCTCCGCCGCCCGCAGTCGTGCCGTCAGCGCGGCGTCCCCCGGGCGCGCCGCCAGCTCGGCGTGCAGCCGGTCCACCCGCTCGGTCAGCCGCTCGACCGCCCGCTCCTGCGCCCCGAGCCGCGCCGTCACGTCGACGATGTCGGCGCTCTGCCCGATCACCGTCCCCAGGCGCCCGAAGGCGGCGATCGCACGCTCCGCCCGGTCCACCGGCACGCGGAAGACGAGCACGTTCGTGCCCGTGGAGCCGTTCGGCACCGAGTAGTCCGAGCTCGCCGTATAGCCCCCCAGGCTCCGCACCGCCGCCATCGCCCGGTCGCTCGCCCGCGACAGCGCGGTCACGCTCTCCACCCGCACCCGCGTCGAGGCGGTCACCTTCTGCGCCCGGTCCGGGTCGGCCCCGAGCGCCTGCCCCTCGGCCCCGGACAGCGCGTCGGCCGCGGCCGGCGGAGCGGCCGCCCGCGCCGGGGCGGCCGCGCTCTCGGGAGCGGACTCCCGCAGGGCCGTGGCGGCATCGCCCGCCGCGCCCTTCTGCCCGGCCGGAGCGCCGGAGTCGCCGCCGCCCACCAGCGGCAGCGCGATCGCGACGGCGGCGATCCCGGCCGCCACCGGCGCGGCCAGCAGCAACCGCCGCCGGCCGTCCCCCGAGCCCAGCCAGGCGAGCGGCGAGCGGCGCGGCGGCGGCGGTTGGGCCACCTGCGCGCGCACGCGCTCGCGCAGGGCGGTCGGCGCCGCGGGCTCCAGCTCCCGCGTCTGCGCCAGCAGGCCGACCAGCGCCCGCTCCTCGTCATCGCGCGGAGGGGCCCCGTCGACCAGCTCGCCCAGCCGCTCCGGCCCCATCGGATCGCGCTCCGTCACGGTCGTCCCACCTCCTGTCGCAGCTTCGTCAGCGCGCGGTGGAGGCCCGTGCCCACCGCCGACGCCGACGTCCCCGTCACGCGCCCCGTCTCCGCGGCGTCGAGTCCCAGCACCACCCGCAGGGCCACCAGCTCCCGCTCGCCCCGGGTCAGGCGACCGAGGGCGTCCCGCAGATCCTCCGACAGCCCGCCCGGCGCCTCCGGCGCCGGCTCCGACGAGGGCTGCTCCCGGGCGTAGCGCTCCTCCCGTGCCCGCCGGCGACCCTCACGCCGGAAGTGATCGAGCGCCACCCGCCGCGCGATCTCCACCAGCCACACCGACACCCTCCCCCGGGCCGGATCGAACCGCCGCCAGTCGCGCATCGCCCGCTCGAAGGTGGCCGAGGTGAGGTCCTCCGCCAGATGCGCGTCGCGCACCAGGTGCACCAGGTAGCGATGGACCGCGTCGAGGTTCTCCTCGGCGACCCGCGCGAACGCAGGCCGGGCGGGGGGAGCGCTCACGTCCTGGCGAAGGGCCGATGTGACACTCACAGGGAGTATCCGCCGCCGCCCGTACGGGCGTCACATCGCCGGCGGCGACCGCGCGCAGCGGGGGCACGCTACCGCCGGGATCGTCCTAAACGATCGGGGAGCTTACGCAAGTCACTCGTATGAGTAAGTTCCTGGCGTTGCGTGGCGAGGGGTCCCGGTGAGGTTTCAGTCGAAGGGCGTCACGAGTCGCGGGCACGACTTCGCCGCGGCGGCGCGTGCCGCTCAGGCCGCGCCCTCGCTGGCGGAGGAGTGACCGCCGCCCCGCGCTCGGAGCGACTCCGGACGAACCTCCTCGGAGGCATCTGCGCGCTGGCCCTGCTGCTGGGGTTTGCCGCCCTGGCGCAGGCGGCGGATCCGCTCACGGCCCAGCAGGACTGGCTGGCGCGCGTCGTTCCGGCCGGCCTTCCGGCCCCGAGCGGGCCCATCCCACCGATCGCGATCATCGAGGACGGCTTCGATGGAGATCATCCAGAGATGCAGGGCGGTTGGGTCACCCTTCGCCGCCCCTCGCCTCAACCTGATCCGAACAATCCGACGGCGATCGACGACTTCCTCGCGGGCATCGCCCATGGCACCTCGGTGGCGAGTGTGATCGGCGCCCCCCGGGACGGAATCGGGATCGAGGGCGTGCTCCCCGGCGCGCAGGTGCGCGTCTATGGAAGCTCGGGGCGCTGCCGTGACGTGGCGGCGGCCATTCGCCAGGCGGTGCGCGACGGCGCCCGCGTCATCAACGCGAGCTATGGCTTCAGCGGCCCCGGCGTCTGCCTCGCCCACCGCAACGCCACCAGCTACGCCTTCGGGAGCGGCGCCCTCGTGGTCGCCGCGGCCGGGAACGATCGCATTCAGCCCTGGATCCAACCTGGCAACGACTTCCACGTGCTGACGGTCGCGGCCCTCAACGCCTACGACCAGCCCACGGGCTTCTCTCATCAGAACGTCAACACCGACATGGCCGCGCCCGGAGAGGGGATCCTCGTCGCGACCCCCACGTGGTCGGACACGACGGACGGTGTCGCGGACGGGTACCAGCGCAAGGACGGGACCAGCTTCTCCGCGCCGATGGTCACCGCGGCCGCGGCCTGGGTCATGGCCGAGCGGCCGGATCTGAGCGCTGACCAGGTGGCGGAGATCCTGCGCCGCTCCGCGCGCGATCTTCAGCGGCCCGGGTGGGACATCTCGACCGGATCGGGCGCCCTCGACCTCGCAGCGGCCCTCCGCGAGCCCAACCCGCTGCACGACCCCTCCGAGCCGAACGACGACATCAACTGGCTCGACGGGCGTGCCGGGTTCAGGCCGGACGTGCCGCTCTTGCGCAGGCGCACGAGCGCGCGCCTCTCGGCGCGCCTCGATCTTCTCAAGGACCCGGCCGACGTCTACCCGGTGTGGGTGCCCGCCCGCACCCAGATCGTGGTCACGCTCAAGCCTTCTGGCATGCCGATGGACCTGTACTTCTGGCGGCCGGGCGCCAAGACCGCCTACGGCCCTGGCGCCGTGGCCAAGTCCCGTCACCCGGGTCTCGCGACGGACCGCGTCTGGGTCTTCAACGGGACAACGCGCGGCGGGAAGGCGTGGGTGGAGGTCCGCGCCGTCCGGGCGGGCGACCTGGCGGGTCAGTACACCCTGAAGCTGCAGCGGTGAGGGTGGGGGGCTGGTGATCATGCCCGTCTGTCAGATCACCAGCCGACCGCCCAGCTGGGGCTGAGCACGGTCACCCGGGGTGGCGGCGGGCGACGGGGGGCGCGTGGCCGTGGGAGCCTGGGCACGATCGGTGCCACAGTCGGCGGGCGCCGTGGGACGGACGGGGGACGCAGGAGCGCCCCGACGTGCGCGACCGGGTTCACCGGCGGCCGCCGTTCCGGCCGGTGCTCGCGCACCGCCACCAGCGCGAGCAGCAGCAAGCCCACAGCCGCGACCGCGGCCAGGTAGTCGACCGTCGCCGAGCCTCGACGGGCGGTCGTCCTCATGGCCCGCCCACGACCGACCCGACCTGCCGCGACAGCTCGATCACGAGCGCCCCGAGCACGAGCAGCAGCACCGCCGGCACCATCAGCAGGGCCACGACGAGCTGGATCTTCGGCGCGGCCCGAGCCGCGCGCTCGCGAGCCGTCTGGCGCCGGAGCACCCGCAGCGCCTCGGCCTGCCCCTCGAGGGCGCGAGACAGGGGGGCGCCCAGCTCCTCCGCCTGGAGCAGGGCCCCCACGGTTCGGGCGAGCTCCGGCGCGCCGGCGCGGTCAACCAGAGCCCGGTAGGCGTCGGCGCGGTTCGTGCCCAGCGCGAGGTCGCGCAGCACCCGGTCGAGCTCGGCGCCGAGGGTTCCTCCCAGCCGCTCCGCCGCGAGCTCGACGGCGGGATCGAGCGCCATTCCCGACTCCACGCAGATCCCCAGGAGGTCGAGCAGGTCGGGCAGCTCGCGCACGAGGGCCCGACGGCGTGCGGCCTCTCGGCGCCCGAGCCACCGCGTCGGCGCGAGGCCTCCGCCCAGCGCCAGCGCCGGCGCAAGGGCTACCGCCGGTGGCCACGCGACCACCAATGGCACCGCGAGTAGCACCCCGGCGAGGGCGCCACCGGCGCGGACGCGCCCGAGGGCGTCGTCGGACAGGGACCCGGCCAGGCCGGCGCGGACCACTCGCCGCTCGTCATCTGCCCGAGCGAGCACCCGCAGGAGCGATGCGGGCCAGCGCATGCGGACGGCCAGCCGAACGGGCAGCGGGAGCGGCGGGGTGCCGGTGGGACCCGCGAGCCGCGCCGGTTGGCGGGCTCGGACCGCCATGGCCGCGCACACGAGCGCAGCGAGCCACATCGCCACCGGGCTCACCAACAGGCTCACTGGCGCGACGCCGCGATCACGGCTCCACCCGCCCGATGCGCCGGATCCAGAGCAGCCCCACGCCGTAGAGGGTCGTCGAGGCGACCAGGAGGGCGGGCCCAGGCCCCGAGCCGAGGATCCTGACCAGCGTTCCCGGCGCTGCCAGCTCGGCCATCGCGCCGCCCGCCACCGGCAGCGCCGCGACCAGCCACGCGGTCATCCGCGCCTGCGCGGTGGAGCCGCGGAGCTCTCGCTCGAGCTGGGCGCGCTCCTCCATCCGCCCCGACAGATCCGCCAGGGCTCTGGCCAGGTTCCCGCCGGTGCGGCGCTGGACGAGGATCGCCGTCACCATGATCCGCAGATCGTGAGCGGGGAGGCGGACCGCGAGGCCCTCGAGCGCGCCCTCGAGCCGACCGCCGAGCGCCAGTTCCCCCACCGCCCGCTCCAGCTCCGCGCGGATCGGCTCGGGAGCGTCGCGCGCGGTGCGGGCGAGCGCCTGCCGCAGGGAGAGGCCCGCGTGGATCGCCGCGGCGAGCTGCTGTGCCACACCGGGAAGCTGGCGCTCCACCCGCGCCAGATAGCGCCGGTCGGCCGACCGCACCAGCGAGATCGCCCCGGCGGCGACCGCGATCGCCCCGACGAGACAGGCCACCGGCGTGCGAGCCGCGGCCAGGCCCAGACCGGCCACGCAGGCCGCAAGGCCCGCGACGATCGCCACGAAGGCGTCCGGGCCCAAGGGGATCCCCGCGCGCTCGAGCTGCGCGCCGAGCCGGCGTCCCCCGGCGCGCCGTGACAGCGGCCCGCCCCGGGGGACGCGCCTGGCGGGGATCGCCGGTCGGTCGGCGAGGAAGCGGCCGATGCCGAGCACGATGGCGGCGACGGACCCGCCGGCCGCCAGGGCAGCGACGGGAACCGCGCTCACGCGGCACCGCCGCGCTCGGCGTCCTCGCGGGCATGGGCGAGCCAGTTCGCGCATTCCGGGCTCCGGACCAGCGCGCCGTCGGCCACGCGGCCCAGCGCCGAGGGGACCCAGCGGGCGAGGGGAGTCAACGACGCCCCCTCGGAGCCCGCCGCGACCGCGGCCACCTCCACCACGCGCCGCGATCCGTCGGGCAGGCGCGCCTGGTGCACGATCAGGTCGAGGGCGCTCGCCACCTGCTCGGCGAC
>JAXIPH010000013.1:0-5515 GCA_045403035.1 Thermoleophilia bacterium
CAGCCCCTGCTCCTCGAGGGGGAGGCGGGCGTCGGCAAGACCGAGGCCGCCAAGTCGCTGGCGGTCGTCCTGGACACGCCGCTGGTCCGCCTGCAGTGCTACGAGGGGATCGACGCCGCGGAGGCCCTCTACGAGTGGAACTACCCGCGCCAGCTGCTGAGCATCCGCCTCGCTGAGACGAGTGGCTCGACGATCGGCGAGGACGAGCTGTTCGGTCCCGACTACCTCATCCGCCGCCCGCTCCTGCGCGCGCTCGAGCATCCCGGCCCTCGGCCCGCGGTGCTGCTGATCGACGAGATCGACCGCGCCGACGACGACTTCGAGGCGTTCCTGCTCGAGCTGCTCGCCGACGCCAGCGTGACGATCCCGGAGATCGGAACGATCCGGGCCACGCATCCGCCGATCATCGTGCTCACCTCCAACCGCACGCGCGACCTGCACGACGCCGTCAAGCGCCGCTGCCTCTACCACTGGATCGCGTACCCGTCCCCCGCGCGCGAGGTGGAGATCGTGCGCCGCCGCGTCAAGGGCGCGTCGGAGACGCTGGCGGTGCAGGTCGCGAACGCCGTCTCGCGCATGCGCGACAGCGACGTGCAGAAGCCGCCGGGCGTGGCCGAGGCGATCGACTGGCTGGCGGCTCTGAGCCTGCTCGGCATCGAGACCCTCGACGGCGCGGCGGTGGAGCGCACCCTCGGCTCGGTGCTGAAGTACAGCGAGGACCAGGAGGTGATCCGCGCGGCCGGCCTCGAGCAGCTCGTGCGCGCCGGTGACTGACGCGCGGCTGACCGGCGACGCGTTCGGGGTCGAGACGATCCAGCTCGACCTCCCCCCGCTCGTGGGAGCGTTGAGCCGGCGCCTGCACGATGGGGGCGTGCCCGTCACCCCGGGAGACTCGGCCGGTTTCGCACGGGCGCTCACGCTGGTCCGGCCGATCACGCGCCGGCGCTTGTACTGGACCGCCCGCGCCGTGTTCGTGTCCGATCCGGCGCAGGTCACGGCCTTCGACGCGGTGTTCTCCTCGGTCTTCGGCGGCCGGGCGCTCGGCGAGGACGTCGATCCCGACGACGCGCGCACCGTCACGTCGCCGCCGGACGACCGGCCGCGGTCCGAGCACACGGCCTCGCCCCGGGACTCGGGGGAGCAGGATCCACCCGCGAGCGCGTCGTCGTCACCGCCCGGCGAGAGCCACGACGAGGACGCGGCCGAGATCGAGGTGCCGCTGGCGATGGCAAGCGACGAGGAGGTGCTGGGGCGCAAGAGCTTCGACGCGCTCGGCCCGCACGAGCTGGCCCAACTCTACCGGCTGATGTCGCGCCTCGAGCTCTCGACCCCGCTGCGCCGCACGCGCCGATACGAGAAGGGTCGCCACGGGGAGCGCATCGACATGCGGCGGACCCTGCGCACCAGCCTTCGCACGGGGGGCGATCCGGTCCGCCTCGCCCATCGGCGCCGGCGCATCGCCCGCCGGCGGCTCGTGATGCTGTGCGACATCTCCGGCTCGATGGAGCCGTACGCACGCGCCTACCTGCAATTCCTGACCTGCGCCGCCGGCAGCGGTCCGAAGGCCGAGGCGTTCGTGTTCGCCACGCGGCTGACCCGCCTCACGCGTGCGCTGGGCTCTCGCAACCCGGAGCGCGCGATCCAGCGCGCCGCCGCCGCGGCGCCCGATTGGTCGAGCGGAACCCGGATCGGCGACGCGCTGAGGGAGTTCAACGACCGGCACGGCCGTCGGGGCATGGCGCGGGGCGCCGTGATCGTCATCCTCTCCGACGGCTGGGAACGCGGCGACCCGATGCTCGTGGGGCGTGAGATGGAGCGCCTCGCGCGTCTCGCCCACCGGATCGTGTGGGTCAACCCGCGGGTCGGTGCCAGCGCCTTCTCCGTTCAGGCGGGCGGCATGGTGGCCGCGCTGCCGCATTGCGACGCTCTGGTGAGCGGCCACACCTTCCAGGCTCTGGGCGAGGTCGCCGAGGCGATCGGGGCGCCGTCGTCGCTCCGCCACGCCCGGGCGGCGGCGCGCGCGACGCCGGTGCCCGCCGTCGATGCCGACGAGCCGGAGCCGTGGGCCAGTGCCACCCCGGTGCCGGGCAGCTCCGTCGCGATGCCCAGCGGGCACGGCCCGCGCAAGGGCAACACGACACCCGGGTGGGTGACCGATGAGTGAGACCGCGGCCAAGACGTGCATCTACCCGGGCTGCGAGCGACCCGCGGTGCCTCCACACCAGCTGGGCGGACCCCAGCCGGCATTCTGCGACCTGGAGGAGCACAACGCGCTGAGGGCCCACCAGGAGCGCCGGCGCCTCGCGAGCGAGGGCGCGCCCGAGGGCGAGCGATGATCAGCTACCCACGAGCCGGGAGGAGATGCAGCGATGGCCAATGAGGCATACCGAGGAGTCTTCCTGCGCGTGCACCCCACCGGGAAGATGGTGCTCAGCCTGACCACCGAGTCCGACGGGAAGGAGGCCCAGTACGCCCAGCTGGTCGCGGACGAGCTCGGCATCCCTCCGCTCGACGTCAAGGTCGTTCCCGCGGACACCGACCGGTTCGGGGTCGGTCACGGGTACAACACCAGCCCGTCCGAGGGCACCTCGGCGGCGGTCGTGAGCGCCAGCGGAAAGATCCGCGCGAAGGCGCAACTGCTCGCGGGCGTGGCGCTGGGGGCTGCACCGGAGACCCTCACGTGGGTCAACGGGGCGTGGGCCAGCGGGGACGGCAGCGACCCCACCCAGGTCAAGACGGTCGAGGAGATCGCCCTCTACGCGCACGGCACGGGCGCCCTGCCGCCCGGGGTCGAGGGTGGGCTCGACGCCCAGACCGTCTACGGCGAGTGATCGGAGCCGGTGCGGCCGGGATCAGCTCGACGGCAGGCTGACGTCGATCGCGAGCTCGATCTCGTCGGCGACCTTCAGGGCTCCGAACAGCGCCGAGTAGGGCTTGATCCCCCAGTCGCTCTGCTTGACGATCACGCGGCCGCTGAGCCGGCCGTCGCCGCCGACCGTGACGTCGAGGGCGATCGGACGGGTCGTGCCGACCAGCTTCAGCTCGCCCTCCACGCTCATCCCGCCGCCGTCCGCCGCGGGCCGCACCGAGGTCGAGCGGAACTCGACGGCCTGCCCCTTGAGGATCTCATCGTCGATCGTCTCGCGGATGCTCGCCTTGTCGTCGTCGTCGAGGGACTTCATCCCCCCGGTGCCCTCGCGCACGTGGAGGGACTTCGGGTCGGCGTCGAGCACGATGCTGGTCTGCCCGGGATCCTCGCCGACCTCGAGCGTCGCCTCCCAGACGGTGACGTGGATCAGGAGATCGTGTCCGGCCTTGGCGACGGCGCCGGTGCGGCTGGTCCTCACGGAGAGGGTGCCGTTCTCGGGTCCGAGCCGGTAGGTGCCCACCGGGATCGACATGCCCGCAGCCTAATCAATACCTAGGATTCGCCGCACACTTTCGACGAGGAGAACGCCACGTGGCCATTGAGCTGGATCATCCCTTCTCCACCGCGAGTCCGATCGACGAGAGCTATGCGACGATCCTCGATCTCGAGCGCACGGTGCCGTGCGTGGAGGGGGGCAGCGTCATCGAGCGGACCGGGCCGGACTCCGTGAAGGCGGAGATCAAGGTCAAGATGGGCGCGATGTCGATGAAGTTCACCGGCACCCTGGAGGTCGCCGAGCAGGACCCCGCGGCCCATCGCGTGGTGCTGAGGGTCAAGTCCAAGGAGGCCGGCGGCCAGGGGCACGCGAACGCCGACATCACCTTCGCCCTGACGGACGGCGGAGGCACGATCCATACGAGCGCGCAGATCACGGGCAAGGCCGCGTCGATGGGAGAGGGGGTCGTCGTGGGCGTGCTGGACGCGATGATCACGGACTTCGCCGGGAAGCTCGGCCGGCTGTGATCCGCCGGGTGCCCGCATGAAGGACGTCATCGAGCAGGTCGACGAGTGGGTCGCGCGCGGCGACCGCGTCGCGCTCGCCACGATCGTCGGGGTCAAGCGCTCCGCCCCTCGGCCGCCGGGGTCCAAGATGGCGATCAACGACCGCGGCGAGGTGTTCGGCGCGGTCTCCGGAGGCTGCGTCGAGGGCGCGGTCGTCGAGGTGGCCGAGGAGGTGCTGGCCGGCGGAGAGCCCCGGCTCATGCACTACGGCATCCCGGACAGCGACGCGTGGGACGTCGGCCTGCCCTGCGGCGGCGAGATCGACGTCTGGGTGGAGCGCTACGAGCCGTGAGCGCCCAGCGCTCGTTCGCCGCGATCGCACGTGAGGACGGCCGCGCGGCGCTGGTCACCGCGGTGAGCGGGCCGCGCACGGGCGAGCGGCTGCTGGTGCGCGCCGACGGCACACCGGAGGGGACGCTCGGCGACGCGGGGCTCGACGCGCAGGCGCTCGCCGACGCGAGCGAGCTGATGTGGGCCGAGCGCTCGGAGCGGCGCGGCGAGCTGTTCATCGACGTCACGGCCCCCGCTCCGCGCGTGCTCATCTTCGGCGCCGTGGAGTTCGCCAGCTACCTCGCCCACCTGGCACGGGTGACCGGTTGGCGACCGTACGTGATCGACCCGCGCGCCAGGTTCGCGACCCGGGAGCGGTTCCCCGACGCGATCGACGTGATCGTCGCGTGGCCGGGGCCCGCCATCGAGCAGCTCGGCGGGATCGACCGCGCGACCTACCTCGCGGTCCTCACCCACGCCCCGAAGATCGACGACGAGGTCCTTCGGCTCGCGCTGAGCGCCGAGCCCGCCTACATCGGCGCGATGGGCTCCGCGCGCGCCCAGGCCGAGCGCCGGGAGCGGCTGCTGGCGCTCGGCGTCAGCGAGGCCGACCTCGCGCGCATCAGCGCCCCGATCGGGCTCGACCTCGGCGGGCAGAGCGGAGAGGAGATCGCGCTCGCGATCATGGCCGAGCTCGTCGCCGTCCGTCACGGGCGCGACGGGGCGCGTCTGCACCAGCGACCGGAGGGAGCGTCCGCTAGGCCATGGCCACCATCACGATGAGACGGATCCGCGAGGGCGAGGTGCCGTTCGACGGCGGGACCGCGATCCAGGACGACGCCGACGACCCCGTCTTCCACGGCAACGGCCCGCACGACTACGTCTGCGTCGCGTGCGGCAACGTCCTCGCCACCGCGATGCACCCGGTGCAGATGACGAAGAAGGTCCGCGTCCGCTGCGGACGCTGCTCGACGGTCAACGTCGCGGTGACCGAGGAGCCGGACGCGCCGGCCCGCTGAGTCAGGGGCCCAGAAGACCGAGCAGCGCCGCCCGGCGCCCGCGGTAGGCGGCGACGCCGTCGCCGTCCACGGCGGCGATCCGCACGACCGGCGGGTGGCCCATGGCCGGCGTCCCGAGGTCGACGAGCGCGTCGTGGTACGCCCGCTCCCGCGCCACCCCGCCGAACCCGAAGCCCTTGGCCGGAAAGCCGCCCGAGAGGCGGTCGGTCCTCGCGCACCAGGCGCGGCACAGGTCCCTGTGCTCGTCGATGTCGAAGCCGAGCCGCGCATCGGCGGCGTAGAGGTCGAGCGCCAC
>JAXIPH010000289.1:0-12388 GCA_045403035.1 Thermoleophilia bacterium
GTGCCGGGCTCGGCGGCGTGTCGGGCGGCCCATCGGGGAGCCTCTTCCTCTTCCTGTCGGCGATCCTCGCCGGCATCCTGGCCCTCCGCGCGCCCGGTCTGGGTGGCCGGCGCCGCGGGCCACCGGGGCTCAGGCCCCGCCTTCCGATCGTCCTCTCCCCCGAGCGACCCGGCTAGCGACGGGAACCGCGCTCACCTGCCGCCGCCACGGTGGCGGAGACCGAGCGCGCCTCCCGTTTCTGCCGGTTCAACGCTCACAAGGAGAACAACCAATCATGAAGCGCCACTTCATCGTGGCCGGAGTCAGCGCTCTCTGCATGGCGCTCGCTCCCACGATGGCGTTCGGCACCGAAAGCGCCCCCCTCCCGATCCTGGAGCAGGGGAACAGCGCTCCCGCCAGTGCCAGCGCCACGAATGCCAACGGCTCCGCGCAGGCCATCGGCCAGTCCGGAGGCAGCGGCCAGGCGGCCGAGCAGACCGCCATCAACACGCAGGTGCTGCCGATCGCGGCGGCCCCGGCCGTCGCGGCCCAGGTCGTGCCGGTCAACCTCAACCTGCCGATCCGGGTCGCCTCGCCTGGCGACAACGGCTCGGTCGAGCAGTCCAACAAGGCCCCGGCGACGGCCGAGGCGGCAAACGTCAACGGCTCCAAGCAGGCGATCGTCCAGTCCGGCGGCGGCGCGCCCAAGAAGGACGGCGCCCCCGGCCAGACCGCCACGCAGAAGGCCGTCAACACGCAGATCGTGCCGGTCGCCCTGGCCCCGGCCATCTCGAAGCAGATCCTGCCGATCAACGCCAACGTGCCGGTGCGGATCGCCTCGCCCGGCGACGACGGCTCGGTCGAGCAGTCCAACAAGGCCCCGGCCACGGCCGAGGCGGCCAACCTCAACGGCTCGAAGCAGCTGATCGATCAGCTGCCCGGCAAGAAGGGCGCCGGTGCCGGCCCCCAGACGGCCGCGCAGAAGGCCTTCAACACGCAGTTCCTGCCGATCGGGTTCGCTCCGGCGATCTCGTATCAGCTGAAGCCGACCAACCTGAACGCCCCGATCCGGTTCCTGGACAAGCTGCCCAGGCTCCCGGTGGACCCGTTCAGCCTCCTGCCGTCCCCCAACGGCCACCCGAAGAAGGGTGCCCCCAACAACAACAACACCACCCCCAAGAAGGGCGCTCCGACCCGCGCCCTCAGCGCCCTGCCGGCGCCCCCGGACGCGGTCACCGGCCTCGCCGGCGGCCTGCCCCTGGGCGCGGTCACCGGGCTGCTCCCCCCGCTTCCGGTGGGTCTGATCTAGGCCATCGGTCGTACCCGGTGATCTGCCGGGATGGACACGCTGCCGGCCCGACGGGGCCGGCAGCACCCCATCCGCTCAGGGAGCCAGCAGCGCCTCCGCCGCCCCGCGGCAGGCGTCGAGGACCGGCGAGGCGAACACCGCCAGCGCCACGACGGCCACCCCGGAGGTGACCGTCGCCAGGCCCACCGGCCCGGGCACGCGCAGCAGCTTGCGGGGCTCGCCCTCGAGCGGGGTCAGCCACACGACTCCGACCACGCGCAGGTAGTAGCCGAGGCTCACGATGCTCCCGAGGGCGCCGACGATGGCCAGCCAGGTCATGTCGCCCTCGACGGCCGCCCCGAACAGCAGGAACTTGCCGATGAACCCGCTCAGGGGCGGGAAGCCGGCGAGCGAGAGCATGGACACGGTCATCACCACGCCCAGCACGGGCCGGGCGCGGCCGTAGCCCCGGAGCGCGGCCAGGGTGTCGCCGTCCTCCACCTCGCGCTCGCGCACGATCACGACCGCGAAGGCCGCCATCGTCATCGCGCCGTAGGCGATCAGGTAGTAGAGGACGGCCTCGGCGCCGTCGATGGTGCCCACGGCGACGCCGATCAGCAGGTAGCCGGCCTGCGCGATGCTCGAGTAGGCCAGCAGCCGCTTCATGTTGTCCTGCACCAGTGCCGCGATGTTCCCCACCACGATGCTCGCCACGGCGATCACCGCGATCGCGGCCTGCCAATCGGGCTGCAGGTCGGGCAGCGCGCCCGAGAAGATCCGCAGGAAGGCGGCGAGGGCCGCGGCCTTCGTGGCGGTCGACATGAACGCCGTGACGGTCGTGGGCGCGCCCTCGTAGACGTCCGGCGTCCACATGTGGAACGGCGCGGCCGAGGCCTTGAACGCCAGGCCGGAGGCGATCAGCGCCATGGCGGCGACCACCAGCGGCTCGTCGCTGAACGACGACTGTCCGAGCGTGTCCCCGATCACCGCGAGGCTGGTCGAGCCGGTGGCGCCGAACAGCAGCGTCAGGCCGTAGAGCAGGATCGCGGCGCCGACGGCTCCGGTGATCAGGTACTTCAGGCCGCTCTCGAGGCTGCGCTCGCGCCAGACCTCCAGGGCGCAGAGCACGTAGAGGCTCACCGAGAGCACCTCGATCCCGAGGAAGATGGAGATCAGGTCGCCGGCGCCCGCCACCAGCATCATCCCGGTGGCTGAGATCAGGATCAGCCCCACGAACTCGCCTCGCCGGTCCACCGCGGCCGGCTCCCGCCACGCCAGCAGGATCGTGAGCAGGGCCGCCGAGAGGAAGACGATGTTCATCAGCAGGCTGAATCGGTCCGCGCGCAGCCCGCCGGCGAAGGCCTCCTGGCGGCCGCCCCACAGCACGGCCGACATCGCCATCGCCGCGAAGATGCCCGCGATGCCCACGGCCGCGGGGCCGTGCCGCCGCACCGCGCGGCCGGGCAGCATGCCCGCGCCCATGGCGAGGACGGCGGTGCCCGCGGCGATGATGAGCGGCGTTGCCGCAACGACGTTGAGGTCGCTCACGGCGCCGTCTCCGCCGGCGCCGCGCCGGCCGCGGCGTCCTCCTCGGCCTCGTCCCCCGGCAGCGGCACCGCGTAGGCCGGCGGATTGCCGGGCACGACCGCATGGATCTGGTCGGCCGGGCGGCCCGCGGCCACCTGGGCCGGCGCGATCGTCCTCTCGAGCGTCGTCGTGGTGGTGTCCACGATGCCGTTGGGCCACAGCGCGATCACCAGCATTGCGGCCACGAGGGGGAGCAGGTAGGCCAGGTCGCGCACGCGCAGCTCGGCGGCGGCCGGCGAGCCGCCGCGGGGCGGCCCGTTCATTGCGCTCTGGTACAGGCGCAGCATGTAGACGGCGGCGTAGACGACCCCGATGCAGGCGAGGGCGGTCAGCCAGAGGTGCTGGCGGAAGACGCCGGTCAGGATCAGGAACTCGCCCGCGAACGAGTTGGACCCGGGGATGGCCAGCGACGCCATGGCCACGATCAGGAAGACGCCGGCCAGCCGCGGGGCGCCCGCCGCGATCCCGCCGATGTCGTCGAGGCGGTCGTCCGGCGCGGCGCGGTTGATGATGCCGACGATGGCGAACGCGGCGGCCACGACCACGCCGTGGCTCACCATCTGGAGCACCGCCCCCTGCGACGCCTGGATGTCGAACGCCATCACGCCCAGCGCCATGAACCCGAGGTGGGCGAGGCTGGAGTAGGCCACCAGCATGCGCATGGTGGGCGCCCGCCAGGCCAGCAGCGACCCGTAAGCGATGCCGACCACGGCGAGCACGCCGATGGGGATCGCGAAGTTGTCGGCCCCCTCGGGGAACACGGGCAGGCCGATGCGCAGGAAGCCGTAGACCCCGGCCTTGCTCATCACCGCCGCCAGCAGCACGGTCACCAGGATCGGCGCCGCCCGGTAGGCCCCGGGCAGCCAGCCGTGGAAGGGCCACAGCGGCAGCTTGATGGCGAACGCGATGGCGAACCCGGCGAAGAGCCAGGTGCTCTGGGTCTCGGTGAAGGCCACCCCGACCAGGTCGCGGATCACGAAGGTGAACTGGCCGGTCGTGTCGCGGGCGATGAAGGCCGTGGCCAGGATCGACACCAGCATCAGCAGGCTGCCGACCATCGTGTAGATGACGAAGCGCGTCGTCGCGCGGCCCCGGCCCGCGCCGCCCCACATCCCGATGAGGAAGTAGAACGGGACGAGCATCGCCTCCCAGAAGACGTAGAACAGCACCAGGTGGCCCGCGGCGAACAGCCCCAGAAGGCCGGTCTCGGCCAGCAGAAGGAGCGCCAGATAGGCCCGCGGACGCTCGGGCGGCCGCCAGCACGCGGCGCCGATCACCAGCAGGAAGATGACGGCGCTGAGCAGCAGCAGCCACAGCGAGATGCCGTCCACGCCGACGTCCCACGACAGGCCCACCTGCTCGGCCCACCCGAAGTGGTCGACGAACTGGAGCGCCCCGGAGTCGGGGTCGAACAGGCCCACCAGGATCGCCGTGAGCACGAGGGTGCCCCCGGCGGCGGCCAGCGCGTGGATGCGCGCCTGGCGGGAGCCGGCCGGGGCCTCCGGAACCGCCAGCATCGAGAGCGCTCCCAGCAGCGGCAGGAGCACGATGGCGGAGACCCAGGGCATCGCCTACCGCAGCGCCAGGACGAAGACGACGCCGACGACCGCGGCCCCGGCGACCATCGCGAAGGCGTAGGTCCGCACGAGGCCGGTCTGGGCGGCCCGCAGGCCGCGGCCGGCGCCGGTCAGCGCCCGCGCGGCCCCCACCATGGCCCCCTCCACCGCCGGGGCCTCCACATCGCGCGTCAGCGCGTCGCCGAGGTCCCGCCCGGGCTGGACGACCGCCTCCTCGTAGACCTCGTCGAAGCGGTACTGGTCGGCGAGCAGCTCGCGGGTGCGCGGCAGGGCACCCGCCAGGCGCAGGCGGCGACCCGGGTCGGCCACGAAGAGCCACCAGGCCAGAGCGATCGCGGCCAGGCCGAGGGCCACGCTCACCACGCTCACCACCACCTCACCCGTCACCGTGGGCTCCAGGCCCGGGTTGACCGGCACGACCGGCTCGAGCCAGTCGTTCAACCAGTGCCAGCCGCTCGGCACCTGGATCCACCCGCCCACCGTGGTGAGCACCGCCAGCACGATCACGGGCACCGACATCGTCCAGCGCGAGGGGTGCGGCGTCTCCACGTCGTAGCCGCCCTCGGGGGGCGGGCCCCAGAAGGTGCGGAAGTAGAGGCGGAACATGTAGAAGGTCGTGATCCCGGCCGCGATGATCCCCACGGTCGCGAGGGTGACGCCGAGACCCCCCGCCTCGAGGGCCGCCTCCAGGATCTCGTCCTTGCTGACGAAGCCGGCGAACGGCGGGATGCCGGCGATCGCCAGGCAGCCCACCAGGATGGCCACGTTGGCGAGCGGCAGGTACCGGCGCAGGCCGCCCATGCGGTTCAGGCTCTGCTGACCGGCGAGGGCGTGGATGACGATGCCGACGCCCAGGAAGAGGAGGGCCTTGAAGAAGGCGTGCTCCACCAGGTGGAACATCGACGAGTCGTAGGCGCCGAGCCCGGCGCCCATGATCATGTAGCCGATCTGGCTCACGGTGCTCCAGGCGAGGACGCGCTTGATGTCCTCCTGCACCAGGGCGATCGTGGCCGCCACCAGCAGGGTCACGCCGCCGACCACCGCCACCACGTCGCCCGCCGAGGGCGCGAGGTCGTAGAGCACGTTGCAGCGCACGATCAGGTAGACGCCGGCGGTGACCATCGTGGCGGCGTGGATCAGGGCGCTGACCGGGGTCGGGCCCTCCATCGCGTCGGGCAGCCACGTGTGGAGCGGGATCTGCGCGCTCTTGGCGGCCGCCCCCGCGAACAGCAGCAGGGCCACGGCCTCGGCCACGCCGGTGCCGTCGCCCAGCCCCTGCGGTGCGGCGGCGAACACCTCCTGGTAGTCGAGCGTGCCCAGCTGGCGCACCAGGAGGAAGGCCGCGAGGATCATGCCCACGTCGCCGATCACGTTCACGACGAAGGCCTTCTTAGCCGCCGCGACCGCCGTGGGGCGCTCGTAGTAGTAGCCGATGAGCAGGTACGAGGCGAGGCCCACGAACGCCCAGCCCACGATCAGGAAGAGGAAGTTCGCCGCCTCGACCAGCAGCAACATGGAGAAGACGAAGAAGCTCATCTCCGCGAAGAAGCGCCGGTAGTCGCGGTCGTGCTCCATGTACTCCGTGGCGTAGAGGAGGATCAGCGACCCGACGCCGGTCACCACGAGCATCATCAGCACGGAGAGCGGATCGATCTGGAGCGCGAGGTCGATCTTCAGGTCGCCGGACTGGACCCAGGTCCAGAGGCTCGTGACCTCGAGGCGGTCGTCGGCGTCGCGCGACAGCAGGACCGCGAAGATCACGACGGTCAGGACGAATCCGATCGCCGGCAGCCCCACGCCCACCGCGCGGGTGATGCGCCGGTCCGGCTCGGTGGGCCACAGCGACAGCACGATGGTCCCGAGCAGGGGCAGCCCGAGGACGATCCAGCCGAGGACGGAGATCAGCAGCGGGGTCGCCCTAGCCCTTGAGGGAGGTCATCTGGTCGACGTCCAGCGCCAGGCGCTGGCGGAACACGGCCACCACCAGGCCCAGGCCGATCACGACCTCGGCGGCCGCGACCACCATCACCACCAGGGCGAAGATCTGCCCGTCGACCACGTCCCAGTACCGGCTGAAGCCCACCAGGGCGACGTTGGACGAGTTCAGCAGCAGCTCGACCGCCAGCAGGAGCAGGAGCGGGTTGCGGCGGGTCATCACGCCCAGCAAACCGAGCAGGAAGAGGGCCCCGGACAGGGCCAGGTAGAGCACCAGCGGCACGCCGCCCCCCCCGCTCATCGCCCGCCCTCGGCGCGGATGGCGCGCTTGGCCAGGAGGACCGCGCCCACGGCCGCCACCAGCAGCGCCAGCGAGGTGGCCTCGAAGGGCACGATGAAGCGGTCGATGAACGCCCGGCCGATCGCCTCGGGGCTGCCGATGTCGCCCACCGGCTTCGGCTCGTCGCGCACCCCGGGGAGCTTGATCGTGGCAAGCACCACGACACCCTGGATGGCGAGGCCGATCACCGCCAGCCATGCCGCGACGGTGTAGCGCCCCAGCCGGTCGCCCACCTCCGCCACCGGCCGCTCGCCCAGGTAGGCGATGACGAACAGGAACAGCACCACGATGGCGCCGGCGTAGACGATCACCTGGATCGCGGCGACGAAGGGCGCGGCCATCAGCAGGAACAGGACGGCCACCGAGAGCAGCGTGCCGATGAGCGCGACGGTGGCGCGGAAGGGGCCCTTGAGGGTGATCACCATGGTGCCGCAGACCAGGGCCGCGGCCGCCGCGAACCCGAAGACGATCTGCTCACCCACGGGCGGGCACCCTCTGCGACGGCGCGCGCACCGCTACGGGACCTCGGCGCGCAGGGGCACCGGCTTGGGGTGGGGTGCGAGGAGCATCTCCTTGTCGTAGAGGAGATCGCCGCGCGTGCGCTCGCTCATCTCGTACTCGGCCTCGAGCGTGATGGCGTCGAAGGGGCACGCCACCTCGCAGTAGCCGCAGAAGATGCAGCGGGCCATGTTGATCTCGTAGATACGCGCGTAGCGCTCTCCCGACGAGACGCGGTTCTCGGGCGTGTTCTCCTCGGCCACCACCCGGATGCAGTCGGCCGGGCAGGCCGCGACGCACAGCGAGCAGCCCACGCACTTCTCCAGGCCGTTGTCGTGCCGCCACAGGCGGTGGCGCCCGCGAAAGCGCGGGAAGACCGGGGTCTTCCGCTCGGGGTAGCCGATCGTCTCGGGCTTGCGCAGCATCTGCCGGAAGGTGACCGCGAAGCCCTTGAGGGAGTCGTCCAGCGCCATCGCCCCTCCTAGTCCGCGAACCCGAGGGCCACGACGACCGCCGTGATCACGAGGTTGAGGGTGGCCAGCGGCAGCAGCACCTTCCAGCCCAGCTTCATCAGGCGGTCATAGCGCAGGCGCGGGAGCGTGGCGCGCAGCCAGATGAACAGGAACAGCATCACCGCGATCTTGATGGCCAGCCACAGCCAGCCGGGCAGGAGCGGGCCGGCGAAGCCCCCCAGGAACAGGGTCGCCCCGAGCGCCGAGATGATGATCATGTTGATGTACTCGGCCAGGAAGAACATGGCGAACTTCAGGCCGCCGTACTCGGTGTGGTAGCCGGCCACGAGCTCGGACTCGGCCTCGGGAAGGTCGAACGGCGCGCGGTTGGTCTCGGCCACCGCCGCCACCACGAAGATCGCGAACCCCAGCGGCTGGAAGAGCACGTACCAGACCGTGTCGCGCTGGGCGTTGACGATGTCCACCAGCGAGAGGCTCTGGGCGAGCATGATCACGCCGATCACCGACAGCCCCATCGCCACCTCGTAGGAAACCAGCTGGGCCGCGGTGCGGGCCGCCCCGAGCAGGCTGTACTTGTTGCCGCTCGCCCACCCGCCCAGGATCAGGCCGTAGAAGCCCAGCCCGCTCAGGGCGAAGAGGAACAGCACGCCGATGCTGAGGTCGGCGCCGACAAGGTTGACGGTGTGGCCGAAGACCTCGATCGGGTCGCCGAAGGGGATGACCGCCACGGCCGCCACCGCGGCGAACACGGAGATCATCGGGGCGATCTGGAACAGCCACCGGTTGGCCCCGCGCGGGACGAAGTCCTCCTTGAAGATCAGCTTCACGACGTCGGCGAGCGGCTGCAGGTAGCCCACCGGCCCGGCGCGGTTCGGCCCGTAGCGGGCCTGGAAGCGGCCGATCAGCTTGCGCTCCCAGAGCAGCGTGTAGGCGAAGGCGGTGACCAGCACGAAGACGACCACGACGGCCTTGATCAGGATCACCAGGAAGGTCTCGTCCATGGCCCCTACACCGCCCGGGCGATCTCGACCTGCACGGACGCGCCGTCGGCGGGCAGCAGGCGACCGGCGCCGCCTCCGGGTGCGCCGAGCGCGACGAAGGCCGCGCCCTCGGGGTGGGCCTCGTCGATGCGCAGCGGCAGCACGCACTCGCCGTGGGCCGTGTGCAGGCGCACGCGGGTCTGTCCGGCCAGCCCGCGACGCGCCGCCTCGGCGGGGTGCAGCACCACCTCCTCGCCGGTCCGGACGGCCGCCAGCGCCGGAGAGCGGTGGGCCGTCACGTCCCCGAAGATCGGGCGGGTGCTGACCAAGGGCAGACCCCGTCCTGATGCGGGTGAATTCCAGCCGCCGTCGATTGAAAGGGCCATGGACGGCCCGTCAGACCCCCCAGGAGGCGTTTCGACGGCGGCGTTTGAGGGTCCCGTGGGGGTGCCGAGGACGCCGATGGTGTCGTAGTCGAGGCCGGCCAGGGCCGGGCGGGCCGCGGCGGCGGCGGCGAAGGCCTGCGCGGGGGTGCGGTAGGCGGGCGGTGCGCCGAGGCGGTGCGCCAGAGCGATCAGCAGCTCCCAGCCGGGCGCGGCGCCCTCGGGCGCCGCGGCGATGGGCCGCAGCCGCTGCGCTCGGCCGTTCATCGACACGTACACGCCCTCGCTCTCGTAGGGCGTGCCCGCCGGCAGCACCACGGTCGCCTGCTCGGTGAGGGCCGACCCGCGCGAGCCGATGGCCACCTGCGCGCGCACGCGCCCGAGCGCCCAGCCCCAGTCGGCGGCCCCGGGGCCCTCGGTGGGCTCGGCGTGGATGGTCAGGATGCAGGCGAGCTCGCCGGCCGCGGCCGCCTCGAGCACGCCGGAGGCGGCCAGGCCCAGGGCTCGCAGGCCCGTGCCGTTGACCCCCGACCCCAGCTCGAGCTGGGAAGCGCCCAGCCGCGCGATCTGAGCCGCCAACGCGGAGACGCCCGCCGGCTCCGCGGCCAGGTCGACCTCGTCCCACAGCACCACGATGGGGACGTCGCCGGCCCGCTCGGCCTCGGCGGCCAGCTGGGCGGCTCCCGCCGCGCCGATCCCCCCCGGGGCGATGCGGACCGCCAGGCCCGGAGCCTCGAGCGCGTGAGGGCGGGGGCCCACGGTCACCACGCGCGCACCGCGCCGGCGCGCCTTGCGCGCGCGCAGCTCCACCACCGGTTGCTGGTTGGCCGGGTCGCCGCCCACGATCACGACGAGGCCGGCGCGGTCGATGTCCGCGAGCTGGGCGGCCGCCAGGGCGCGCAGGGGGGCGAGCGCCCCTCCCGGCAGCCCGAGCCGCTGCACGGGGGCGCCGCCCAGCGGGCCGGCCGCCAGCTCCTGGGCGATGAAGCCCTCCTCCACGGTGGCGGTGGGTCCCACCACCACCCCCACGGGGCCGACCCGGCCGAGCACCAGGGCCGCCGCCTCCACGGCGTCGTCCAGGCTCACCTCCCGGGTGCGGCCCGCGTCGCGGATGATCGGCTGGGTCAGGCGGTCGGGCGCGCGGTCGGCGTCGTAGGCGAAGCGGCCCTTGTCGCAGAGCCACCCCTCCTCGACCTCGTAGTTGGGCACGGGCCGTCCGGTCACCCGGCCCACGGAGCCCTCGCGGCCGGTGAGCTCAGTGTTGCAGCCCACCGGGCAGTGGCCGCAGACGGAGGGGGTGTTGACGATGTCCCACGGACGGGCGACGAAGCGGTAGGGGATGCCCGTGAGCGCCCCCACCGGGCAGAGGTCGATGACGTTGCCGGTGAAGCGGCCCTCGTACTGCTCGCCCGTGAAGGTGGCGATCTCGCTGCCGGTGCCGCGGTCCTCCATGATCAGCGCCCCGTCCTCGGCCACGTCCTGGCTGAAGCGCACGCAGCGGAAGCAGGAGATGCAGCGCTCGCGGTCGAGGGTGATGAGCGAGGACAGGTCGAGCGGCTTGGGGAAGTGGCGCTTCTCCTCCACGAAGCGCGTCCTCCCGGGGCCGAAGCGGAAGGTGCGGTCCTGAAGGGGGCACTCCCCGCCCTTGTCGCACACCGGGCAGTCGAGCGGGTGGTTCTCGAGCAGGAACTCGAGCACCCCGTCCTGGCCGTCCGCCGCCGACTCGGAGTCGGTGCGCACCACCATGTCGGCCTGGACGGGCGTGCTGCAGGCCGTCTGGAGGCCGCGCATGCCCTCCACCTCCACCAGGCACATCCGGCAGGCCCCGATGGCCGGCCCCAGGCGCGGCTCGTAGCAGAAGACCGGGACCTCGATCCCGTGGGCGAAGGCGGCGTCGACCAGCATGGTCCCGGCGGGCGCGGACACCCGGCGGCCGTTCAGCTCGAACTGCACCTGATCGGCGGCGAGGAGGTCGACCGGCGCGTAGTCAGCCACCGACCGCCACCTCCATCATCGGATCGGGGCGCGGATCCCCGCCCTCCTCGATGGCACGCACGAAGTCGTCGCGGAAGCGCCGGACGGCGCTGCGCACCGGCAGGATCCCGGTGTCGGCCAGGGCGCACAACACCCGGCCGTTGATGCGGTCGGCGAGCGACTCGATCAGCTCCAGGTCCTCCATCCGACCCTCGCCGTCGACGATCCGCTGCAGGATCCGCTCCAGCCACAGCGTCCCCTCGCGGCAGGGAGTGCACTTCCCGCACGACTCGTGCCGGTAGAAGGTCGCCAGGCGCAGCGTGGAGCGCACGATGCTGCCGGAGTCGTCCATCACGATGCAGCCGGCCGAGCCCAGCGAGCTGCCGGCGGCGGCCAGGGCCTCGTAGTCGAGCGGGGTGTCGAGGGCCTCCGCGCCCACCACGTTCACGCTCGAGCCGCCCACCCACGCGGCCTTGAAGTCGCGTCCTGCGCGGAAGCCGCCCGCGAGGTCGTAGACCAGCTCGCGGAGCGTGGTCTCGTTCATCACGATCTCGTAGTTGCCGGGCCGCTCCACGTGGCCGGAGATCGAGAACACCTTCGTGCCGGTGCTCTTCTCGGTGCCCATCGCCGCGTACCAGTCGGGGCCGCGCTCGAGGATCACCGGCAGCGCCGCGAGGGTCTCGACGTTGTTGATGAGGGTCGGGGCGCCGTAGAGGCCGGCCAGAGCCGGGAAGGGCGGCTTCAGCCGCGGCTGGCCGCGCTTGCCCTCCAGGCTCTCCAGCAGGGCCGTCTCCTCACCGCAGATGTACGCCCCGGCGCCGCGGTAGAGCGTGATGTCGAAATCGAAGTCGAAGCCCAGGATGCGCATGCCCAGAAGGCCGGCCGCCCGGGCCTGCGCCAGCGCCGAGTCGAGCACGCGGGCCTGGTGCTCGTACTCGCCGCGGATGTAGATGTAGCCGCGCGCCGCGCCGATCGCATAGCCGGCGATGGCGACCCCCTCGAGCAGCTGGAAGGGGTTGGTCTCCATCAGCTCGCGGTCCTTGAAGGTGCCGGGCTCGCTCTCGTCGGCGTTGCACACCACGTAGGCCGGCAGCGCCGACTCCTTGGGGATGAAGCTGGCCTTGCGGCCCATCGGGAAGCCGGCGCCGCCGCGCCCGCGCAGCCCGGAGCGGTGGAACGCGTAGAGCACCTCGTCGCGGTCCATGCTCCCCAGCGCGGTCCGCAGGCCCTCGTAGCCGCCGGCGCGGCGGTAGCCCGACAGGTCCGTCAGGGGGTGTCCCGCCTCGCGCTGGCGGTAGATGACGTTGCGTACCGGCACTAGTGACCCGGTCCGTAGATTCGAAACGCCGCGTACTCTGGGGACCGGGTCACTTG
>JAXIPH010000253.1:0-3363 GCA_045403035.1 Thermoleophilia bacterium
CCCTTGGAGTCCTTCGCTACCTCGGTGATGAAGGTGGTACCAATCGCCTGGCGGTTCTCGTCGAGCCGCACGTCGCCGACTGGCGTCTTCACCACCAGCTTCGCCAACGCGGCGCGATACTTCTTCTGGCCGTCGGAGAGATCGCCCTTGACCGCCTCGAGGCCGTCCAGCGCCGCTTTCATGTTGATGTAGTAGCCGAGCGCAAAGAGCGTCGGGCTCGGGTAGCCATCCGGGAAGCTCTTCTTGTAGTCGGCGACGAAGGCCTTGAACTCGGGCGCGTCGTACGCGTCGGCGATCGGCGACCCCGCAATCGTCCCCACGAGCGAGTCGCGGCGCTTGCCCTTGTAGTTGAGGACGTCGTGGCTGACCGTGATCGAGCCCCCGACCATCGGCTTGTCGCCGCCCGCCTGCTCGTACTGGTTGAGGAAGTTCACCGCGTCGGCGCCGCCGAGCACCACGACCAGCGCGTCGACGTCCTTCGGAATACGCGCGATCACCGATGAGTAGTCCTTGGCGCCGAGCGGAACCCAGGCCTTGACCGGCACCTTGCCGCCGAGCCGGCAATACTCGGTCATGAAGCCCTGCACCTGCGAGTACGGGAAGGCGTAGTCCTCGGCGATCACCATCACCCGCTTGTAGCCCTTGTCGAGCGCGGCCTTGCCGAGGCCCACCATCCACTGCGCGCCCTCGGTGTTGAAGCGGAAGAAGTTCGGCGACGGGTTGACGAGCGTGGTGGCCTGCGCGCCCGAGACGCCGTTGATGAAGGTGATGTTCGGCTGCGTCTTGGAGTAGTCCTTCACCGCGATGCCCTCGGAGCCCGACAGCGGGCCGACCATGATGTCGACCTTGTCCTGCTCTACGAGCTTGCGCGTGGCGTTGACCGCGACTTCGGGCTTGGCGTCGGAGGACGCCTTGATGATCTGGATCTTCTTGCCGGCGACCATCCCGCCCCGCTGCTTCACGGCGAGCTCCGCGCCGCGCATGCTGTCCTGGCCGCCCGCGGCGAACGGACCCTCCAGCGTGGCCAGCACGCCGATCTTGACCACCTGCTGCGCGGCCGCCGGCGCGCTGAACGCCGCAACGACTGCTGCCGCGACGAGCGTGCGCACGAACACTCTCTTGCTCTGCCTCATGGTCAGCTTCCTCCTTTGGCTAAAGGCGGCGCGACGCGCCGCGGGTTGAAATCCGGGACTGGGCGTCGGCGCCCTCGAGGCGCGCGCGCAGGCGCGCCCAGAGGCCGAGCAGCCCGTCCGGAGAGAAGAGCACGATGGCGAGGAACATCGCGCCGATCACCAGGTTGAACCGCTCCCGGTCGAACACGTCGATCGCGAAGTTCTGCAGCAGCACGAACACGATCGCGCCCAGGAACGGGCCGATCGGGTGCCGCATCCCGCCGAGCACCGCGATGATCAGGATGTTGATCAGCCCCGACACGCCGACCGAGCCGGGCGTGATGAGACCGTTGTACCAGGTCATCAGCACGCCGCCGACCGCCGCGATCAGCCCGGCGACCGCGTACGCCGCGATCCGGTGTGCGGTGACGTTGAACCCGAGCGCGTTCATGCGCCGGGCGTTGTCGCGGATGCCCTGGAGCGCGATGCCGAACGGCGTGCGGACGAGGTACTTGACGAAGAAATAGCCGGCGAGCGCCCAGAAGAGCGCGAGGTAGTAGAACGGGATCGGGTCGCGCAAGTCGAGGCCGGCGACCGTCGGCGCCAGCACGCGCTGGAAGCCCTGCCAGCCGTTCAGCACGCTGTAGTTCTGCACCGTCAGGTAGTAGAAGGCCATCCCGATCGCCAGCGTGATCATGATGGTGTAGATGCCCTCGGTGCGCACCGAGAGCCAGCCGATGAAGGTGGCGCACACGGTAGCGATCGCGACCGCGATCGCGACCACGAGCCACCACGGCCAGCCGAGGCTGATCTCGGCCATGCTGCTCGTGCCGAAGATCGCCACGGCGTAGCCGGCGATGCCGGCCACCGTCATCTGCGCGAGCGACACCATGCCGCCGTAGCCGGCGAGGAAGGTCAGCGACAGCGCGATCAGGCCGAGCACGAGCGACTGCCCGCCGATCTGGAAGGTGAAGAACGGCGTCGCCACCCACGGATACACCAGCACGGCGAGCATCACGATCACGTGCCGGGCTGACACCCGTTGCCCGATCCATTGGGGCCACGCGACAGCGTTCTCCCCCGCAGCCTCGGGCACCGACCCCGCGCCGGGGGCCGGGGCGATGCGCCGCTGGCGCGGCCAGGCCTGCGCCGCCGCGCCGGAGTTCATCGCCTTGCGCCACTGCGCAGCGCTCATGCAGGCTGCCCCAGGATGCCCCGCGGGCGGAACGCCAGCACCAGCACCAGGATCACGAAAGTGAACACCACGCTATAGGTCGGCGCGTACGCGAGGCCGAACGTCTCCGCCACGCCGAGGATGATCGCCCCGAGCGCCGCGCCGACGACGCTGCCCATGCCGCCGACGATCACCACGACGAGCGAGGCCAGCAGCATGCGCACGTCCTCGCCCGGCACCATGGAGAGCTCCACCGCGCCGATCACGCCGCCCAAGCCCGCCAGCCCCGCGCCGATCGCGAAGGTGATCGCGAACACGAGGTTGACGTTGACGCCCGAGGCCGACAGCATCCCGCGGTCGTCCACCCCGGCGCGGATCAGCATGCCGACGCGCGTGCGGTTGAGGAACAGCCACAGCAGGACGCCGATCGCGATGCCGAGCGGCAGCAGGGCGAGGCGGAACTTGGAGTAGGCGTTGATGACCGGCAGCCCGCGCCACGGCCCGTTCAGCCAGTCGGGCGGCGAGAGCTGATGCACCTGCCCGCCGAAGATCCACAGCAGCACGTCCGCGATGACGATCGCGAGGCCGATCGTCACCATCGTCTGGCGCAGGTCCTCGCCGGGCATGAAGCGGAAGATCGAGACCTGCATCGCGAGGCCGGCCAGCGCGGCGCCGGCGAAGCCGATCGCCACCGCGGCGAGATACCAGCCAGTGTGCTCCGCGAGGACGTACCCGAGATAGCCGCCGAGGAGGTACAGCGACCCGTGCGCGAGATTCACGTTGCGCATCAGCCCGAACACGAGCGTGAAGCCGGCCGCGACGATGAAGTAGAGGGACGCGAGCGTGAGCCCGTTCAGCAGCGTGACGAGGAACAGGCGCTCGTTGGTCGCGAGCGCCCACACGACGAAGACCGCGAGCGGCACGCCGATCACGAGACCCCAGAACCAGCGCCAGAACTTGCTCACGCTCGGAACCTGGCGGCGTCTTCTAGGCCGCGGTCTGGCTCCAGCGCGTCCGCGCGGAGCGGATCTCCGGCTCCTTGTGGAACGCGCCGTCCTTCATGATCGCGAGCAGCTT
>JAXIPH010000225.1:0-5657 GCA_045403035.1 Thermoleophilia bacterium
CCGGGGGCCCCCGGGCCCGCGGGGGGCCCCGCGCCCCGGGTTGGCTCCGGGGGGTCGGCGGCCCCCCACCCCCCCCCCCGGCGGGCCCCCCCCCGCCGCCCGGATGGAGGCCCGCGCCGTCGAGCTGGTCGACGTCTTCTCGCTGCTCGACGAGCTGCTGTCGGATCCCATCGAGCCGGGGACGATGGACCGGCGAGGCGCGGCAGGCGCCCATGGCGTCGGGCGGGTCGAGAGCGCGCGCGGAGAGACCCTGTGCGTCGTGGAGCTCGCCGGGGACACCGTCCGCCGGGTCCACCTTCGGACCAGCTCGTTCGCCAACTGGCCATCGGTCGCCCGCTCGGCGGCGGGCGCGATCCTCCCCGACTTCCCCCTGATCAACAAGAGCTTCGAGCTCTGCTACGCCTGCGTGGACCGGTAGACCCATGTTCCTGATGCTCCGATACCTGCAGCGATTGAGGGGTGAGGCCGGCCTGCCGCGCCCGGCCCGTCGCGGCGCCCTGCAGCTTCGCCACGTGGACGCGGGATCGTGCAACGGCTGCGAGCACGAGCTGCAGGCCGCCGCAAGCCCCCTCTACGACCTCGAGCGCTTCGGGCTCTCCATCGCGGCATCTCCGCGGCACGCGGACGTGCTCCTGGTCACCGGCCCCGTGACCACCCGCATGCGGGTTCCCCTCGAGACGGCCTACCGGGCGATGTCCGAGCCGCGCATCGTGGCCGCGCTGGGCGACTGCGCGCTCGGCCGAGGCCTGCTCGGCGACCCCGCGGAGGCCGCCGGCCGCCTCGAGAACATCCTTCCGGTGGACGTCAGGATCGCCGGGTGCCCGCCCGATCCGGAGACGATCGCCCGCTCGCTCGTGGCGATTCTCGACCGGCGCTGAGACCGGGCCGCCACGCGACCTTCCCTCCGATCGCCGGCCGAGCCCGGGTCAACTCCACCGTCGCGCAGGTCCGTGGTTACTTCAGCTAGACGTCGTAGTACAGGAAGAACTCGTACGGGTGGGGGCGCAGCCGGAGGCCCTCCAACTCGACCTCGCGCTTGTAGGCGAGGTACGTCTGGATCAGATCCTGGGTGAAGACGCCGTCCTTGAGCAGGAACTCGTGGTCCGCCTCGAGCGCCCTGAGCGCCTCTTCGAGGCTCCCCGGCGTCTGCTCGACCAGCAGCGCGCGCTCGGGGGGGAGCTCGTAGAGGTCCTCGTCGATCGGCTGGCCGGGGTCGAGCCCCCGCTCGATGCCGTCCAGGCCGGCCATGAGCATGGCGGCGAACGCCAGGTAGACGTTCGCGGAGGGGTCGGGGCAGCGGAACTCGACCCGCTTGGCC
The DNA here is from genome assembly GCA_045403035.1 of Thermoleophilia bacterium. GTDB lineage: Bacteria > Actinomycetota > Thermoleophilia > Miltoncostaeales > Miltoncostaeaceae > CAVXDY01. The sequence continues at coordinate 1,319 of JAXIPH010000225.1, forward strand.
TCGGGGCGCTCCGAGTAGACCGGGATCCGCACGCAGGCGGAGCGGTTGCGCTGGGAGTAGACCAGGTTGACGGGGGCCTCGAAGCCCGGCACGAGCCGCCGGTAGGAGTTGGTGGTGGGGGCGCAGAAGGCGAGCAGCGCGGGCGCGTGGGCCAGGAGGCCGCCGATGTAGTCCCGCGCGAGCTGTGACAGCTTCGCGTAGCCGGCCTCGTCGAAGAAGAGCGGCTGTTCGTCCCGCCAGAGGGACTGGTGGACGTGCATGCCGGACCCGTTGTCGTTGAAGATCGGCTTGGGCATGAACGTCGCGGTCTTACCCTCGCGCCTGGCCAGGTTCTTGACGATGAACTTGTAGAGCTGAAGCTGATCGGCCTGGGTGGTGAGCGGCGCATAGCGCAGGTCGATCTCTGCCTGTCCCGCGGTTCCGACCTCGTGGTGGTGGGCCTCGACCGCGATGCCGGCCTCTCGCATCGCCAGCACCGCGCGGGAGCGGAAATCCTGGAAGGTGTCGGTGGGCGGACACGGGAAGTAGCCCTGCTTGAACCGCGGGCGGTGGCCCAGGTTGGGTATCCCCCCTTCCCGACCCGAATTCCAGATGCCCTCCTCCGAGTCGATGTGGTAGTAGGACTCCTGCTCACGCGTGTCGTAGCGAACCTGGTCGAAGACGTAGAACTCCGCCTCCGGACCCCAGTAGGAGACGGTGGCGACACCGCTGTCCAGCAGGTGGCGCTCGGCCTTCATCGCGACCCAGCGCGGATCCCGCGAGTAGTTCTCCCGTGTCACCGGATCGACCACGGTGCAGATCAGCGACAGCGTGGGCACCTCATAGACCGGGTCGACGATCGCCGTCCGCGGATCGGGGATCAGGAGCATGTCCGACTCCTGGATCTCCTGGAAGCCCCGGATCGAGGAGCCGTCGAAGCCGATCCCGGCGACGAAGGTCGACTCGGAGAACTCCGTGATCGGCACGGTGAAGTGTTGAAGGGTCCCCGGCAGATCGGTGAACTTGAGGTCCACGAGGTCGAGCCCGTGCGCGGCGGCGAAGTCGAGGACCGCCTTGGGGTCCGCCTCCATGCCCAAGCTCGGAGGGGTCTTCTCAGGGGTGGTCGCCACGCTCGCGCTCCCTTCCGCTCGGCCTCATGCTCTGCGCCTCCTCGGAGCGGGTTGGCGAGGAAACCCGAACACGGTAGGTCGACTGTGACTCCGGAGTCAATGGGCTTTTCCCAGGCCCGGCCCAGGGATTGGCGCGGGTGATGTGGGCTTGCGCCCGCTCCGCCGGATGGAGGATGCTTGATGGCATCTCGCGGGGAGAGAGCGTGTTCAGGTATCCCCTGAGGGGAGCTCGCGACCGCCGGCCGGCAGCGCCGGCGAGCCTCGGTGAACGGCCGTGGGGCTCGGGCCCGGCGGCCGATCCTTCGGGCCGGCCGTGTGCCCGTCTCGGCTGCCCGGGCGCGATGCGTCCGCAGAGCTATCGGCTGCCGGCCAGATACGTCAGCCGGGTGAGGCGGGACGAGCAGACGAGACGTGCTCCTCTGCTCCGGATCTGGACCTGCGACGCGTGCGGACGGCAGGTCCGCGAGGAGATCGACCCGCGCTGAACCAGGTCGGGGCGGTGACCTCGCGACCCCGTGCGAGGGGCCGCCCGGCCGATCATCACGGGCGACCCCTCAGCCACTTCGGGCGGTGCCTGCGCTCCGGCGATCTCGTTCGCGAGCGCCTTCGCGAGCACCTGACTTCGTGGGTTCACGGACGCCCCCGCCACCCCCATCCTCAAGGGGCGGAACCGTCCTGTATCGCCGCATCCAGAGGCGTCACCTCCCTGCGGCCGCTGCGCCCATCCGGGCGCGGCTCATCTGGCCGCGTGGTCGTCGTCGACCTGCGGTGCGCCGCTTCACGGCGCGCGTTGGGAGGGTGGGCGTGGCGGGGATGTCGTCCCGAGCGCCCGCTCCAGAAGGCCAGGCTGCGCCGTTCGGCGTTTCCGTGACCCCGCGTCTCTCACCCCACGGGTGGCGGTGGGTGCGTGGCCGACCTGCTGGCGTCCGGTGCATCTCGTTCACGTCCTGATCCCACGGTGCGAGCGTGCAAGCGCTGGACTGGGCGGCCCAACCGCGCTCACGCTCTGTAGCGACAGTGGCCCTCCTCCGCCTGCGGGTCAATGACCCCGAGCACGTTCTTTCGCCCAAAACCCTCCACCTGGGATTCCCGAGGACCTGCGGGCGATGGCGTCGCCGGGGTGAGTCGCCGGGTGGCCGCGGCGCGCCCTACCATCAGGATCCGGAGGCTGGAACGCCGGGGACCCAGGCCCACCGTCATGGGGAGAGTCCGGGAGGTGCGATGCCCGATCAGTCGGTTCGGCTCGAGGTGGTGCGGCGGTACTGGGAGTACGCGGGCGCGGACGTGGACCGTGCTGATGAGATCTACCACGACGACGCGGTGCTGGAGTTTCCGCAGTCGGGTGAGCGATTCGAGGGCGTCGCCAACTTCACGGAGTGGCGCCGCCAGTACCCGGCCGAGGTGCGCTACCGGGTCCGGCGGATCACGGCGCGTGAGGACCTGGTCGTCGTCGAGGTCTCGGTCAGCTACGACGGAAGCTCGTGGATGTACGGGGTCCAACTGCTCGAGTTCCGGGACGACAAGGTCGCCCGCGAGCGGATCTACGTCATGGACGGCTGGGAGGCCCCCGAGTGGCGGGCTCCCTGGCGCGCGGACACTCCTGCAGACTCGCCGGAATGAAGCAGGTGGGATCGGGCCGGTCTGTGCGAGGACCCGGAACGAAACCGCCTGCAGACGTGCGGACCATCCTCTGAGAGCGCTTCCGCCGGCGTCGGCCGGGCCAGCCGCGAGTCCGTCCGGACGCCCGTCAGAACTGCCCGACGGGGAACGCTGGGGGCGCACCGGGCGAGATAGGTTGTCGCGCATGATCGTCAACTGCGCCATCTATCGCGACGGCCATCGAGCACCGGAGTCCGGGGACCTGGCGAACATGGCCAAGGTCTGCAGCGGGGGTGGCGCGATCGCCTGGATCGGCCTCTACCGCCCGACGTATGAGGAGTTCGCCGAGGTCACGCGCCACTTCGATCTGCACGAGCTCGCCGTCGAGGACGCCGTGACGGCCCACCAGCGCTCCAAGCTCGAGCGCTACGGCGACACCCTCTTCTGCGTTCTGCGCCCTGCCCGCTACATCGACGAGACCGAGACCGTCGAGTTCGGCGAGGTGCACGTGTTCGCCGGCCCGCAGTTCGTGGTCACCGTCCGTCACGGCGAAGCTCCCGGTCTGGCCGAGGTCCGCGAGGCGCTGGAGGCCCGTCCCCACCTGCTGCGCCGGGGCCCGGTGGCCATCCTCCACGCGATCGTCGACCGCGTGGTCGACGACTACGCGCCCGTGGTGGCGGGCGTGGAGCACGACATCGATGAGATCGAGGACGAGGTCTTCGACGGGACCGCCGACGCCTCGCGCCGTGTCTACGAGCTCACCCGCGAGGTGATCGACTTCCAGCGCGCCACGAAGCCGCTCATCCCGATCCTCGAGCGCCTCATGACCGACCAGGGCGTCGGCGAGGAGGAGGGCCGATACGTGCGCGACGTCCTCGACCACGCGCTTCGCGTCCAGGAGCAGGTCGATGGCTTCCGTCAGCTCCTGCAGAGCATCCTCAACGTCAACCTGACACTCGAGACCAAGGCCCTCAGCGAGGCCTCCATCCGCCAGAACGAGGAGGTCAAGAAGATCTCCGCCTGGGCGGCGATCCTGTTCGCCCCCTCGGTGATCGGAACGATCTACGGCATGAACTTCCGGCACATGCCCGAGTTGCACTGGCGCTTCGGCTACCTGTTCGCCCTCGGGCTGATGGTCGCGGTCTCGGCGGCGTTGTACCTGGTTTTCAAGCGCCGCGGCTGGATCTGACGCCCCACCCCGTTCTCGGGGCGGGATAAGCGGTGCTCGCGCGGGCGAGGGCGCACTCATCGGCGGCGGCCCAACCTCATCTCATAAGCCCCGGCTAAGCGCTCGCTAAGCGGGCCGGGTCATGTTCCACCCCCAATCCCGCACCACGCGAAGGAGGAGGAGCATGCGCTTCTCGACGGGCGCAGTTCGCGACTACAGGACCAACGGATGCGGCGGGTCCGATCTGCCGCTGACCATTCCTGAGGCCCGTTCCTTCCGGGCGTGGTACGAGCTCGCCGGGCACACGATCGTCACGGCCTGGAAGAACGGGAACGTCTGGGGCTCCGACTTCCGCGACGGCGGCGACGACGACGCCTCCGGCGGCAGCGAGCTGCCGGAGATCTACTTCTTCACCGGGCATGGCAGTTGCCAGAACCCGCCCACCGCGACGGACCCCGACTTC
>JAXIPH010000106.1:0-6042 GCA_045403035.1 Thermoleophilia bacterium
CCGTCCGCCGCCCCGCCCCGGGGTCCCGTGAAAGGCTCGATGGGGGTGGTGCTCTTCCCGGCGGCCCGCCCCGCCGAAGGCGGTGCCGCCGGTCCGCAAATGCGGCCGGCCAGGTCGCATTTGGCGTCCCGCCGGGCCCACGTTTTTCGGGCCCGGCGTACGCTTACACCCGTGGCCAACGGCAACTGGTTCTCCGACGCGTTCCCGGTCGTCCGCGCATTCGAGCAGGAGGTCATCCGCGCGGGCTTCCGTCCCGCGCAGATGACGCTGGTGGCGTTCCTCATCACCTTCGGCTGCGTTCGCGCCTACACCTATGCGACGCGCGTCGGCCGTGGGCCCGGCAACCTCTCGATGGGCGGCCAACGCATCCACCACATGGTCCCGGGGATCTTCCTGCTCCTGGGGTCGGGGTTCGTTTCGGTCGCGCTCGAGCCGGAGATGCCGTTCTGGCTCTGGTGGCTGCTGCCCACGGCCTTCGGCGTGGGCGCCGCACTGGTGCTCGACGAGTACGCCCTGTGGCTCAACCTGCGCGACGTGTACTGGACCGAGGAGGGCCGACGCTCCATCGACGCCGTGATCATCGCGGCGACGCTGGCCGCGATCGTCGCCCTGGGAGCGCCCTTCTGGGGGGCCGTCATCTCGGGCGCCGACCCCGCCGGCGGCGCCCTGATCGTCGCCTACCACGGCCTCAGCGTGATCTCGGCCTTCGTCTGCCTGGCGAAGGGGAAGTGGATCGTCGGCATCATCGGCTTCCTGCTGTGGCCCGTGGGCCTCGTCGGAGCGCTGCGCCTGGCGCAGCCCGACTCGCCGTGGGCCCGGCACATCTACGAGCCCGAGAAGATGGCCCGGGCGGTGGAGCGGTACCGCGCGGACGAGACGGACGAGCCGCCGGCCGCGCGGAAACGGGAGCAGACCCACTCGGCGCAGGTCTAGACGGGCTCGTCCCCCTGCTCGCGCAGGAAGCGCTCCAGCTCCTCCGCCAGCTCGTCGCCGGTGGGGAGCGGGCCGAACGAGGAGGACTCGTCGCCGGCCCCCGCCTCGAGCTGCTCCACCAGTTGCTGCAGGCGCGGCTCGGCCGCCACGGCGCGCGTGACCTGGCCCTCGAAGGTGGCCGCGGCCTTCTCCAGCTCCCCGGCGTCCATGCTCACGCCGCTCACCTGCTCCAGCGCCCGCACCAGGGCGAGGCTTCCCTTGGTGTTGGTGAGCCCGGCGGCGTAGTGCGACACCGGCGCCCACAGGGAGACGGCGTCCATACCGCGGTCCACCGCCGCCTGGTGGAGCACGCCCACGATGCCGGTGGGGCCGGTGTAGCTCGGCTGCCGGAAGCCCAGGTCGGCGATCAGGGTGGGGTGCGACGCCATCCCGGTGAGGCGCACGGGGCGGCTGTGCACCACGTCCGCGAGGAGCGAGCCCATGGTCACCAGGCGCCGCACGCCGAGCTCGTGGGCCACGTCCAGGATGAGCCCGCAGAACGTGCGCCACCGGATCGAGGGCTCGGCCCCCGCGGCGAGCACCAGGTCGTGCCGGGCCTCGGGCACCTCGGCCGTCAGGATCTCCATGTCGGGCCAGACGATCTCGGACGCGTCGGGCGACGACAGGTCCACGAGGGGCCGGGTGGCCTGGAAGTCGTAGAAGCCCTCCGGGTCGATCGTCGCCACCCGCTCCGCCGCGAAGCGCTCGCCCACGAACGTGAGCGCATGGGAGGCCGCGGCGGCCGCGTCGTTCCAGCCGCCGAAGGCCGCCACCATCACCGGCTCACGAAGGCCCTCCGGGCGTCGATCCCAGCGGAGCTCGTCCATGCGGTGATGTTGGCAGGCCGGGGCGCTCCCCGCTCGTTCTCTAGGAAGCGGACCCCGCCAGGGCCTGCTGCGCGGCGATCACGCGCTCCCACGCCAGGAGCTCGGCCCGCTCGTAATCGGCGGTCGTGGCGTAGAGGTGCGAGTTGCGTGAGACCGCGAGGTAGTCGCTGGTGGCGCGCTCGAGCTCTTGGCTCGGGTCGAGGATCGCGCTTGCGCTCATCGGGTCTCCCCTCCTTCGTGGCCGGCCCGACGACGCGGTGGTCCTCGTGCCCTGTACGCGAGGGTTACAGAACCCGCGCCGGTGTGCCCTGGCCATCGGGCCAGGTCGTCCCCTGGGCGGACCGACAGTGCGGCCCGTGACGTCCGCACCGTCCCAGGAGGGTCATCCGGCCTTCGGCTGCACCGCGATCGTGCGGGAGGAGCTCACGCCCGCGAGCCCGCCGGCCCGCAGCGTGGCGGTCGTGCTCCTGACGCCGCTCGCCAGGGGCGACACGCGCGCCCGCAGGCGGAGCACCGCCACCCCGCGGGCCGGGATGGTCGCGAGCCGCCAGCGCACGGCGTCACCGCGGGCGGTCCAGGTCGTCCCCCGCGGACCGGAGGCGCTCAGGGCGGCCACGCCCGCGCCCAGGCGCTGGGCCAGCCGGACGTTCCGGGCCGCCCGGGCGCCGCGGTTGGTGACCACGATCCGCCAGACCACGAGGCCGCCGGCCCTCGCCACGTCGGGGGCGTCGACGCGCATCCCCAGCTTCGGGACGCCCGCGGGCGGCGCCTTCGGCGCGGGGGTGGGGGGGGTGGAGGGCTTTTTGGAGCCGCCGGCCGGCGCGTCCGCGGGGGGCGGGTCGAAGAGCTCGATCTGGCACTCCACCACGCGCCGCTCGGCCTGCACCGTCAGCTGGCCCGGTCGCAGCAGAAGCTGGCTCTGGGGCACGATCCACCCCGGAAGACGCGTGGCGCGCTGGAGCAGCGGCGCGCTCATCGCGGCCCTCATCGTCAGGATCCCGGGGGCGCTCGCGCGCATCTCGGCGCTCGCCGTCCCCGCGCCGTCCAGGGTCACCTGCGACGGGGAGACGGTCCCGGAGCCGGGCGGCACCGAGAGGCCCACCAGCGCCCCCGGGCTGCCCGAGACCCGCACGCTGAGCCCCTGGTTCGGGCATGCGTCGGGACCCCCGGCCTCGAGCGCGACCTCGGTGGGCAGCCGCCGCCCCGCCGCGAGGTCCCGCAGCGCCCCGGTGCGCGCCACCAGCGCGGGGTGCCCGATCGCCCCCAGCGCGAGCGGGCTCTGGCCCGTGAGCTGGAGGATCGCCAGGTGCAGGGCGCCGGCCTCCAGCCCGGGATCGCCGGCGCTCGCGATGAGGACGTCGGAGCGGTACAGCAGCCAGCCGGCCTCGCGGTAGGGGCCCGTCCACATCGCGGGGTCGTCGAACGCCGTCTGCAGGTCCACCGGGTAGTCGATGCCCAGCGGCAGCAGGCTGAGGAGATCGACCCCGAAGCCGGTCGTCTGCGCGGCTCCGCTCGCGCGCGTCACCGTGTAGCGGTTGCGCCCGAGCACCAGCAGACTCGAGCCGCCGCCGAGGAGGGGCACCCCCACGATCGATCCGTAGGACGGAGAGGCGCCCTCCAGTCGAAGCGTCGCGGGCTCCCCGGCCACCGCGGGCGTGGCGAGCGCGGCCGACACGGCGAGGGTCGCGCAGGCGCGGGCGGCCAGGCACGGCAGCGACGGTGCGGTCACGACGGGCCCCTCTCTCTGGATGTCCGGTGCCGAGGACGCGGGGCACGGGCGCCTTCGCTCATCCATGTCGGCCGCGAGCGGGCGCGGCCACATCCCGCACGATGCGGGAGGCGCTACGAGATGGGGGCGGCCACCCCGGTCTGGACGCGCCAGAGGGCGGCGTAGAGCCCGCCCATCGCCACCAGCTCGTCGTGGGTCCCCGACTCGGTCACGGCGCCGTGCTCCAGCACGTGGATGCGGTGGGCGGCGCGCACGGTGGACAGGCGGTGCGCGATGACCAGGGTGGTGCGGTCGCGGGCGACGTGCTCCAGGGACCGCTGGATCGCGGCCTCGGTCTCGTTGTCCACGGCCGAGGTGGCCTCGTCGAGCACCAGGATGGCCGGGTCGCGCACGATGGCCCGCGCGATCGACAGACGCTGGCGCTGCCCTCCCGACAGCTTCTGCCCCCGCTCGCCCACCACCGTGTCGTAGCCGAGGGGAAGGGCGGCGATGAAGTCGTGCGCCTCCGCCAGCCGCGCGGCCTCCTCGATGCGCTCGGCCGCGCGCCGGGATCGCCGTAGGCGATGTTCTCGCGCACGCTGCCGTCAAACAGGAACACGTCCTGGCTCACCAGGCCGATCACCCCGCGCAGCTCGGCGAAGGACAGCTCGCGGACGTCGATGCCGTCCACCGTCACCCGGCCGCCCGTGGCGTCGTAGAGCCTCAGCAGCAGCTTGACCACGGTGCTCTTGCCCGCGCCGGTGAGCCCCACCACCGCGTGCGTCTCTCCGGCGGGCACGTCCAGGTCGAGGCCGCGCAGCACCTCGTCCCCGGACGAGTACGCGAAGCGCACGTCCTCGAAGCGCACCGCCCCGGCCGGGGGGCGGGGGAGCCGGCCCCCGCCCTCGATCACCTGCGGGCGCACCGCCAGCAGGTCGAGGATCCGCCGCGTCGATGCCATCGCCCGTTGGTAGAGGTCGAAGGTCTCGCCCAGGGTCGTGAGCGGCCACAGCAGGCGCTGGGTCATGAACACGAGCACCGAGAAGAAGCCCACCTCCAGGTTGCCGTCGATCACCGCGCGCCCACCCACCAGCAGGGTCATCGTGAAGCCGAACAGGATGGCGATGCGGATCAGCGGGACGAACGCCGACGAGAAGCGGATCGCGTCCCTGTTTGCGACCCGGTAGGCCTCCGACTCCCGCCCCACGCGCTCGGTCTCGCGCTCCTCGGCGGTGAACGCCTTGATCGTCGCGATCCCGCCGAGGTTGTTGGCGAGGGTGCCGCTCAGCCGCCCCACCTGGTCGCGCACGCCGCGGTAGAGCGGCTCCAGGCGCCGCTGGTAGCGGAAGGAGCCCCACAGGATCACGGGGATCGGGAGGAAGGCCACCAGCGCGAGCAGGGGCGAGGCCAGCAGGAAGACGATGCCCACCAGCACGACGTTGGTGAGGGTGCGGATGATGTTGTTGGCGCCGACGTCGAGGAACCGCTCGAGCTGGTTCACGTCGTCGTTCAGGATCGCCATCAACCCGCCGGTGCTCTGGTCCTCGAAGTAGGCGAGCTCCAGGCCCTGCACGTGCGAGTAGGCGTCCATCCGCGCCTCGTGCTCCACGGTCTGGGCCAGGTTGCGCCAGACGAGCTGATAGCCCCACTCCGTGGCCGACTCCAGCAGCCACACGACGGCGTTCACCAGCGCCAGGGCGACGAGCTGACTCCACACGCTGTCGATCCCCGTGAGATCGGCCACCCAGGAGTCGTCTCCGCGCACGATCACGTCCACGGCGGCGCCGATCAGGATCTCCGGCACCACGTCGAAGACCTTGTTCGACACCGAGAGGGTCGTGGCGAGCACGATCCGTCCGCGGTGGGGGGCGGCGTAGCGCCAGAGCCGGATGAGGGGGTGGGTCACGTCAGCGTAGGCCGGCCCGCTCAACACACGGAGCCGGCCAGACGAAAACCCATCGGCATGTGAGTCGTGGTGGGATCTGCTCTTTCCGGCGCCCGCCCCGGCGCAGCCGGTGCGCCGGTCCGCCCGGCCGCCGGCAGGCGGTCCGGGCGCGCATGGCGGCCCCGCAAGAGGGCCGACATCCGCTCCTTCTCAGATCAGTAGCGGTAGTGGTCGGGCTTGAAGGGGCCCTGCACCGGTACGCCGATGTAGTCCGCCTGCTCCTCGCTGAGCGTGGTCAGGCGCACGCCGAGCGCGTCCAGGTGCAGCCGCGCGACCTTCTCGTCGAGGTGCTTGGGCAGCACGTAGACCTGCTTGTCGTAGTCGTCGTTCTTCGTCCACAGCTCGATCTGGGCGATCGTCTGGTTGCTGAAGGAGTTGGACATCACGAACGACGGGTGCCCGGTGGCGTTGCCCAGGTTCAGGAGGCGGCCCTCCGAGAGCAGGATGATGGCGTGCCCGTCGGGGAACACCCACTCGTCCACCTGGGGCTTGATGTTCACCCGCCGGACGCCCGGCACCTCCTGCAGCCCGGCCATGTCGATCTCGTTGTCGAAGTGCCCGATGTTGCCCACGATCGCCTGGTGCTTCAT
>JAXIPH010000129.1:0-7055 GCA_045403035.1 Thermoleophilia bacterium
GGTTGATACGGCCCCCGGTATGCCCGGCCGTGTAGACGAGGTAGAGCACGCGCAGCACGACGGCGAGGTCACCGGGCTGGTCCAGGCGGCGGGCGGGCGGGCCGGCTAGGGCGCGCTTGGCCCGGCTGATCCGCTGCGCCATCGTCGCCTCCGGCACGTAGAAGGCGTCGGCGATCTCCCGGGTGGTGAGGCCGCCGACGGCGCGCAGGGTCAGCGCAACCTGGGAGGCGGGCGCGAGGTCGGGGTGACAGCAGCAGAAGAGCAGGAAGAGGGTGTCGTCGCCCTCCTCGGTGGTGGCGGGACGCGCCTCGGCGTACGTCGCCTCCTCGCGGCGGTGACGGGCGGCCTCGCTGCGACGGGCGTCGACGAGCCGCCGGGTCGCGACCGTCGACAGCCACGCCCGCGGGTCGCGCGGCGGGTGCTCGGGCCACACCCGCAGCGCCTCCACGAGCGCCTCCTGGAGCGCGTCCTCGGCGACATCGAAGTCCTCGCCCCGCCGGACCAGGCCCGCGAGCACCCGGGGGACGAGGGCGCGCAGCGCACCCTCGTCCAGCCCTCGCGTCGGCTCGTCGATCACGCCGGCTCAGTCGTCCGAGGGCGCCGCGGACATGACCTCCCGGACGTCGATCCACTCGTAGAGCGGCTCCCCGCCCGGGCCGGGCTCGGAGGAGACGTAGGCCGCGATCTCGAGCGCACGCTCGTGGGACTCGACGTCGATCATGAACCAGCCGGCGATCAGGTCGCTGGTCTCGGGATGCGGGCCGTCGGTGGTGACCGGCGCGGCGTCCGGGCCGCCGTAGCGCACAAAGGTTCGCGCGGGCGTCAGCGCTGTCGCGCCGACGTACTCGCCCTTCTCCTCGAGCAGCTCGCTGACGTGCCTGAGGAAGGTCATGTGCGCCTCCACGTCCTCGGGGGCCCACTGGTCCATCGGGGGGAACGGACGGTAGGGCTCCGGGCCGCCGCGATAGCGCTTGAGGAGCAGGTACTTCGGCATGGTGGACTCCTGATGTCGTGGCCGCGCCGTTCGCGGCCCTCACTTGGTGAGCGGAGCCGGTCAGAGCTTCTCGACATGGAATCACTCATCTCGCTCCGAGACCGTCGCGTAGGGGAATCCGCATCCGCGATGGCTCTCTCGTCGCCACGGCGGCGCGAGGCTGCTGATCACCGTTGTCCCCCTCGAGGATCTTCGCGAGCCTCTCCTCGTCGGCGGAGCCGGGCAGCTCGGATCGCTCGTACCATCGCGTGAAGCATCCGGGTCGTTCTGGCCCCATCGGGTCGCGTCGAACCCTGCCCAGCCATCGCCCGCCCGATCGCGCAGCCACGCGATCACCAGAGGTCTCGGACTTCCCTCACGGCGAGACCGAGGCCTACCGGGCCGAGCTCCCCGCCGCGATCACCCTGAGGTTGAGGGCCTCGTCGAGCACCGACTCCTCGACGCCGTGCTCGCGGGCCACCTCGCGGAGCTGGCGCCCCGAGGCGGTCGCCTCCGTCACGATCGCCGTGGCCCTGTCGTAGCCGATGAACGGGTTGAGGGCCGTGGCCATCGCGAGGGTGCCCTCGGCCAGCTCCTGCAACCGCTCCCGGTTCGGCTCGATGCCCGCCACGCACCTGTCGGCGAACAGGCGCGACGTGGTGGTGAGGAGGTGGATCGAGCCCAGCAGGTTGCGCGCCAGCAGCGGGATCCGGACGTTCAGCTCGAAGTTCCCCTGCATCCCGCCGATGGTGATGGCCGTGTCGTTGCCGATGACCTGCGCGGACACCTGCAGCACCACCTCGGGGATCACCGGGTTGACCTTGCCCGGCATGATCGACGAGCCCTTCTGCAGCTCGGGGAGGAAGATCTCCCCCAGGCCGCAGCGCGGGCCGCTGCCCAGCCAGGCGATGTCGTTGGCGATCTTGGTGAGGGACACGGCGACCACCTTCAGCGCACCGGACACCTCGACCAGGCCGTCCCGGGCGCCCTGCGCCTCGAACGGGTCGGCCGGCGCGGCGAGGGGCAGGCCGGTGTCCTCGGCCAACCGGGCGCGCACCCGCTCGGCGAACTCGGCGTGGGTGTTCAGGCCGGTGCCTGTGGCGGTGCCGCCCAGGGGCAGCTGCCCCAGCCGGACGGTGCTGTCGGCCACCCGGTCGCGCCCCTGGCGGACCTGGGCGGCGTAGCCCGCGAACTCCTGGCCGAGCGTGACCGGCACGGCGTCCATCAGATGGGTGCGGCCGGCCTTCACCAGGTCGGCGAACTCCTCGGCCTTGGCGGCGAGCGCGTCGCCCAGGTGGTCGAGCGCCGGCAGGAGGCCCTCGGCGATCTCCTGGAGCGCGGCGGCGTGCACCGCCGACGGGAACACATCGTTCGAGCTCTGGCCCATGTTGACGTGGTCGTTCGGGTGCGCTCCGTCGCCGGCGAGGTTCGCGATCACCTCGTTGGCGTTCGTGTTCGACGAGGTGCCCGAGCCGGTCTGGACGACGTCGATCGGGAACTGGTCGTCGTGCTCGCCGGCCGCCACGGCGTCGGCGGCGGCGGCGATGCGCCCGGCCAGCTCCGCATCGAGGAGCCCCAGGTCGGCGTTGACCCGCGCCGCGGCGCCCTTGATCCGGCCGAGCCACCGCACCACCGGCAGCGGCACGCGCTCTCCGGATACCGGGAAGTTCTCCACCGCCTTGCGGGTCTCCCCGCCCCAAAGCTCCGCCATCTGGCCCCCTTCGATCGACTCCGGAACCCGGCGAGATCGCCGACACCCAAGCCTATCGCGGCGCGGCCTCCGCCTCCTGTCCGGCGAGGTAGGCGTAGTAGTTGCGCGCGCCGAAGAAGGTGCCCAACTCCTGGGCCTGCGCTGCTGGGCGACCCACCTCTCCTCAGGCGCGGATGACCACGACGCCGGATACGCCGGCGATCGGATCGAAGTCGGCGTCCTGTGTGACGATCGGAAGGCCGTGAGTCAGGGCCGTCGCCGCGATCCAGAGATCGTTGACGTTCAGGCGGCGCCCCAGCGTCGCGATCCGCAGGCGCAGAAGCGCCCACGACGCGGCGACCGCCGCGTCGATCGGTATGACCTCGATATCGGAGATCCCCTCGAGGGTCGCGAGCCGTCGTGCCCGGATCTCATCGTCGGCGGCGGCGAGGACACCCAGGTGCAGCTCGGCGACGGTGACCGCCGAGACGGCCGCGGTGCTCGGGAGCGCCGTGACGTTCAGGGGACGCGATGACTCCGATGCGATCAGGACACTCGTGTCGAACAGCCCCCGCTCGGGCGGGCTCACCGGGGCGGCTCGAGATCGTCCGTCGTCTCTCCGGCGAGCTTTGCGAGGTCGTCACGCAGCCCGGGATCGGCGCGAGCCGTCTCGAGGCGGTGCAGAAGCTCCTCGGTCGGGAGCCAGCGGCGGCGACGTTGCTCGATCGGGACCAGCGCGGCGACGGGAACGCCGCGGACCGTGACGGTCACGCGCTCGCCCGCCTCCACCCGCCTCAGCAGGTCGGCGGTGTTGTTGCGGAGTTCCCGGGTGCCCACGCTCGACATTGTGCGACGACCGTAGCACATCCCGGAACATCTGGGTCAAGCGACGGCGTCCAGGTCGCCCAACGCAAGGAGGATCTCCATGGCGGCCCGGGTCCCGACCTCCAGGTACTCGTAGCGCAGGTGCTCGTCGGGGGCGTGGATCGCATCGTCCGGGAGCCCGAAGCCGGTGAGGATCACGGGGATCCCCTTGGCCGCCAGCACCGCAACCACCGGGAGGGTCCCGCCCAGGCGCACCGGCGCCGGGCGCCAGCCGGTGGCCCGTTCCATGCCCTCGGTGGCCGCGGCGAGGGTCGGGTGGTCCGGATCGAGGGCCGCGGGAAGGGCGATGTTGAGATCCTCGACCTCGACCTCGGCCCCCGGCGGGGCCGCCTCGCGGATGAGCCGGTCCAGGGCGGCGGCCACGGCGTCCGGGTCCTGGCCGGGAGCGAGCCGCAGCGACAGGGTGGCGTGCGCCTCGGAGGGGATGTTGTTCTTCACCACGTCGGGCTCGCCGCAGGCGATTCCATGGACGTCGAGCGAGGGCGACGCCAGCGTCCGCATGTAGAAGCCGTCGGCCGCCCCGGGATCGGCCGGTCGCAGACCCGCGGTGGCGAGCGCCTGGGCCCCGGGCGGCAGCTCGTCCCAGGCCGCCACCTCGACGGCGCCCGCCGGGGCGACCCCCGCGTACAGCGGCGCGGGCAGGCGCCCCTCCCGCGGGGCGACGGCGCCGAGGATCGCCATGAGGGCGTGGGCGGCGTTCAGGGCGGCCCCGCCGTAGAGCCCGCTGTGCGCGTCGGTGCGCGCGGTGCGCACGCGCACGCGGCGGTAGACCAGGCCGCGGACGCCGGTGCAGATGGTCGGGCGCCCGGGCCCGATCATCACGCTGTCGAAGATGATCGTGGCGGCGGCGGGCTCGGCGTCCGCCCCGAGGTGGTCGAGCGCGGACGTGCCGCCGCTCTCCTCCTCCCCCTCCACCACGAAAGCCGCGCGCACCGGCAGCCGCCCCTCAGCCGCCAGCCGCTGCACCGCCGCCAGGAGCATGAAGAGGTTGCCCTTGTCGTCGCTCGCGCCCCGGGCGTAGAGCGAGCCGTTGCGGACCGTCGGCTCGAAGGGCGGCGTGGTCCACAGCTCGTCGGGGCCGGGCGGCTGCACGTCGTAGTGCCCGTACAGGAGCACCCGCGGCGCCCCCGGATCCCCGGAGCTCGGGGGCACCTCCCCCAGCACCAGCGGGTGGCCGGCCGTGGTGCGGACCTCCGCGGCGCCGCCGGCCCGGCGCACCTCCGCGGCGACCAGGTCAGCCGCCCGCCGCATGTCGGGGGAATGGGCCGCGACCGCGCTGACGCTGGGCACCCGCAGGAGCGAGAACAGCCGGTCGATCTCCTCGGAGCTCACCGGCGGGAGTGTACGTCCCGCTCGGCGCGGGGGACCCGGCGGGCCGCCGGCGGAGCATGGCACGCAGCCGGCCGCGCTCGCCGTGCTCGATGAGGTCCCGCTGGCGCTCGTGGTGGAGGTCCAGGTGCATGTGGTGGGAGTGCATGGTGGCCTCTCTGGACGTGACGACGGTGCATCACGACCCTAGGTCTCCACCCGAGACCCCCACATCGGCGGGGCCTGCCCATGTCAGGCCGCCGGCTGCCCATCTTCCGCGACCTCCACGCCCAGTCGCCGCGCCGCCGCCGCAACGTCACGGCGCGAGGTGACGCCCAGCTTGCCGAGGACCGCCGCCACGTGGTGGTCGACCGTGCGCGTGGACAGCACCAGCCGCTCGGCGATCTGGGCGTTCGTGGCACCCGCGCAGAGCAACCCGAGGACCTCCTGCTGGCGGGGCGTGAGTCCCAGCGGGCTCTCGCGCGTCTCCCGGCGGGGGCCCCGCGGCACCGAGGTCGCGCCCCGCCGGCGCAGCTCGGCCCGAAGGCGCGCCGCCGGCCGCAACGCGCCCAGGCCGTCGTAGATCTCGAGCGCCCGCAGGAGCGCGGGCTCCTCGTCCGCGTGCGAGAGGGCCTCGGCCAGGTCGTAGGGGCACCCCAGCCGCTCCCATTCGCGGGCGGCACCGGACCAGTCGCCGGCGATCGAGAGGCGGTAGGCCTCCTCGATGCCCGCGGGCGTCTCGCCCAGGACGCCGGCCCGCCACCGCCAGAAGGCGGCCTCCCCGGTGAGCCTGGGGTGGCGGGTGCGATGGGCCGAGTCGAGCGCGGTCCAGGCCATCCGCTCGACGCCCTCGAGATCGTCGGCCAGCCATGCGAGCTCGGCGGCCGCGCACCCCGCCGGCACGATCCGCTGCGGCTCGTCCGCGGTCGCGGCCATGGTCCACGTCTCGTCGAGAAGCGCCTCCGCCTCCGCGTCGCCGCGCCGGGCGAGAAGGCGGCCCAGGATCAGCAGGCCCGGGTGGCCGCTGATGGAGGGCTGGGCCTCGTGGATCGCCTGCACCGCCCGGGCGTCCACCTCGGCGCCCCCCCAATCGCCCTGCTCCAGGCGCCACTGAGCTCGCATGCCGAGGAGATACTGGGTGTAGAAGCTCAGGTCGTGACGGCCCGCGAACGCGAGGCCCTCCTCGATCGTCGTCGCGGCCGCGACGTAGCGGCGCTGGGCCAGCCGCCCCCATCCCAGGTTCACCATGGCCCGGGCCGCGTGGTCGTGGAAGCCCTCGGCCAGGGCGAGCGCGACGGCCTCCTCGAGCAGGTCGTCGCCCCGCGCGTCCCCGGCCTCGTGCAGGGCGGTCCCGACGTTGGTCAGGGCGTGCGTGAGGCTCTCGCCGTGGTCGAGCCGGCGCGCCAGCTCGATCGCCCGGTCGCCCCATTCGATGGCGTCCGCGATCCGCCACGAGAGCATCATGAGCTGTGACATGCCGCTGTAGGCCATGGCGAGCTCGGCCGATGGCCCGAGCGGCTCGAGCACCGCGATGGCGCGCCGCGACGCGGCCTCCGCCTCCGCGCCCTGTCCCGTCCACCACAGGATGCGCGCCAGCCAGCGCTCGTCCTCCCCCACGCGCGCCGTCTGGCCCAGCCGCGTCCGCAGGGCGAGCGCATCGCGCCGGCTGGCGAGGGACTCCTCCGGCGGCCCGGACAGGTAGCTCTCGAACGAGAGCCCCTCCAGCAGGTCGGCGCGCGTCTCGGGCTCGACGTCTTGGGCCACGGCGAGCGCGGCGCGGTAGTGCTCGGCCGCCTGGACGTGGGCCCCCGCGGCGCTGGCCGCCCGAGCCGCAGCGGGAGCATGAGCCAGGACGACGTCGCGGTCCGCGGCGCGCCGCGCGTGGTGCACCAGGCGCGCCAGGTCGACCCCCTCCCGGTCGAGGAGGGCGGCCAGCACCGCGCGGTCCAGCTCGCGCCGGCGCAGCGGCGACAGCTCCGCCTCGACGCTGGACCGCGCGATCTCGTGACGGAACCGGACCACCTCGCCGTCGCTCTCCAGCATCCCGGCGGCCAGGCACGCCTCGAGATCCTCGCGCGAGGGGGCGAGGGCGGCCTCGACCAGCCACAGCTCCGCGCGCCCCGGCACCACAGAGACCAGCTCGATCACCTCCCGGGCCCCCGCTCGCAGGCGCGCGGCCCGCGCGAGCACGGCGTCACG
>JAXIPH010000061.1:0-4207 GCA_045403035.1 Thermoleophilia bacterium
CCTCGGCCTGGACATCCTGTGGCGTCGGCGCGAGAGGCCGCGCGCGGCGGCGCTGCTGGCCCGCGCCCTGGAGGCCGGCCTCCCGGGCGCCGCGACGGCCGCGCGCCTCGCCGCCGAGTGCGGGCGCGAGGTGCTGCACGACTGCGCCGAGCGGTTGTCCCAACCGGCCGCCCGGGTCCGGCTCGCCGACGCGATGGGCGACGACACCGACGTGGACCCCGAGACCATCAGGCTGCTCCTGGCCGATCCGGATCCCGCCGTCGCGGGCGCCACCGAGCGCGTGCGCGAGCTGCTGGAGCACCGCCCCCGCCAGCCGATCCGGATCGAGACCTTCGGCGGGCTGCGGCTGTACCGCGCCGGCGACCGGGTGCCCGACTCCTCCTTCGGGCGCGCGAAGGCCCGGGCGCTCCTGGGCGCGCTGGTCTGCGCCGAGCCCCGCGGCGTGCACCGCGACCGGCTGCTGGAGCACCTCTGGCCGGAGCTCCCGCCCGAGCGGGGCACGCGGGCGCTCGACACCACGCTCCACGAGCTGCGCCGCACGCTCGAGCCGCTGGCACCCCCGCGCTCGGGCGGCTCGCTCGTCCACCGGGAGGGCGAGGTGTACCGGCTGGCCCTGGGCGAGCGTGACTCCTGGGACGCCGGCGACTTCCTGCGCCTGGCCCGACCGGGGGAGGGCGCGCCGGACGACGTGGCGCTGGAGAGGATGCTGCGCGCCGAGGCGCTGTGGCGGGGGGACTTCCTGCCCGACTTCCCCTACGAGCCGTGGTCCGAGGACGCCCGCCGCGAGCTGGAGCGGGCGCGGCTGGAGCTGCTGGAGCGCCTGGCGCGCACGCTGGCCGAGATGGGCCGCCCGGGGGCCGCGATCGAACGCTACCGCCACCTGGTGGAGCTGGACGGCGAGCGGGAGGGGTGGCACCGCGCCCTCATGCGCGCCTACGCGCAGGCCGGCGAGCGGCCGCTCGCCCTGCGTCAGTTCCACGCCTGCCGGGCCACCCTGCGCTCACGCCTCGGCATCGAGCCCAGCGCCGAGACGCGCGAGCTCTACTCCTCGCTGCTCTAGGCCCTTCGGGACCCCGACAGCAGGTCGCGCAGCTTCACGGCGGCGTCATCGACGAGGGGCGGCCCGTGGCCGCTGCCCACGTACTCGACCTCACCCACGGTGGCGAGCTGGCTCAGGGAGCGGCGGTTGGCGTCCATGTCGGTGCTGAGGCCCTTCCAGCCGGCCTCCAGGCGGGGCCAGGTGACCACCACGTCGCCGGTGAAGAGCGCCCGCTGGGCCGGCCAGTAGAACGACATGCTGCCGTCGGTGTGCCCCGGAGTGTGGATCGCCTGCAGGGGGCCGACCATGTCGCCGTCGCCGATCGTGCGGTCCGGCTCGCACGCCGGGAAGCTCACGAACCCCGGCCGGCGCCGGAGGTACCGCTCGATGTAGTAGCCCAGCGTCAGCCCGGCCTGCAGGTGGTACACGCGGAACGGGCGGCGCGGCAGGAAGCCGGTCGGCGCGGAGGGGCGCTCGCCGGCGATGATCTCGCCCTCGTAGGGGTTGGCGATGACCTGGGCGCCGCTCAGCCGGCGCAGGTGCGCGGCGCCGCGCACGTGGGAGCGGTGGGCGTGCGTGAGGACGATGCGCTTCAGGTCGCCCACGGGCCGCCCCAGGCGCGCCATCTCGGCCAGGACAACGTCGCCCTGGGCGCTCGACAGCGTGTCGATCAGCGTCAGCCCGTCGCCCCAGTCCAGGAGGAAGGCGTGGACACGCCCGGCGGTGCCGTCGGTGATGGGGTGGATCGGGGGGCCGGTCACCGCCGGTTCTCCGGGTCGTCCCAGGGCGCGAACGGGTTGCGCAGGGCGCGCAGCCGGCCTCTCAGCTCGGGCACGTGGCGACCGACGACGGAGGCCATCGAGGCGTCCTCGATCCAGCGCATGCCCTCGGCGCTGTAGACCTCGGGGCGGAAGTCGTCGGTGAAGAACGGGTCCGACTTCAGCCGTCGCGAGGCCATGAGCACGAAGATCCGGAAGGCGGTCTCGCTGAAGCCGAAGCCCGGAAGGAGCGGTTCGGCGTAGAGGCCGACCATCAGGTCCACCCGCTCCACGTCGCCGTAGAGCCCGGCGATACGGGACGCCTCGGGGGCGTCGTCACGGCCCTCGCCGGTGAGGGCGCCGACGCTCTCGGCGGGGGGCATCCTCAGCATGCGGCGGAACTCGTTGTAGCGCGGGACCCCGCGCTCGCGGTCGCGCAGCAGGTCGATCGTCGCGACGTCCACGCGCCGCTCCGCGCCCAGGGCGTCCCGGGTCTCCCGCACCAGCCCGCGCAGGGTGTCGGGGAAGTTGTGCAGGGTGAGCGCGCCCGGGTGCTGCACGCCGAACGAGTACCAGAGGTCCGCGGTCTCGCGGGTGTCGGTGATGCCGCGGGCGCGGCGCCCGGTCATCTCGAGCAGAGTCAGCCGGCCGAGCTCGTCGTGGCCGCCGGAGGCCGATCGGAGCGTGATCTCGTCGGGCAGCAGCGGGTGCATCCGGTACACGGAGACGAACTCCTCGGTGACCGAGTAGGGGACGCCGTGATCGTCGCGGCGCGATCCGGGGATGCCGGTGAGGAAATCCCAGCGCACCCTCTCGCGCAGCCAGCGCGGGCAGCGCGGTCCGAGGAGGCCCCACCAGTTTCCCCGCAGCGCCGCCTGGACCGTGGGGTGGGGGAGGATGGCGAGCGTCCACTCGACGGTGTGGATCTTGGCCATCACGGCGGCGTTCACCATCCGGGCCGTCTGGAACAGGCGCTCGTCGTCCCAGCCCGGGTGATGGGCGGCCAGGTGGTCGCAGATGGCGTTGTGCTCCCGGGCGAACAGGTCGTGCATCAGCGACAGGCCCAGCCACCAGTTGCCGTTCACGCCCGTGAGATCGATCCCGGTGTCGCCCTCCAGGGGCAGCCGGCCGTCGGGCTCGAGCCGCAGCTTGCCGTCGTTCGCGAGGGTCCTCAGCATGCGCTGCCGCTCGGTCGTGCTGCCGTAGATCTGGGAGCCGTCCCACCAGTGCGTCTCGGTGTTGACGAACACCGGCGGGCCGCCCGGAGCGGGCCGCCCCTCCGCCGGCGGGGTGCGCACGATCTCCATCCGGTCGCCCGGCGAGGGCCAGTCGTCGCCCGGCGGCAGGGGCACCTCGATGCGCTCGTCGCGCACGCCCTTCCCGTGACTCATCCAGTCGTGGACCATGAACTGCAGCCAGGAGGCGGCCAGCAGGTTCAGGATCGTCGCCTCCTGCATCCGCCCGTTGCGGGCGAGCAGCGCCTCGCTCACCTCGCGCGGGTTCGGGTCGAGCAGGTCCCCGGCCGGAGGGCCGCTCCACAGCGGCGCGTTGCGGCCGAAGGGGGCGCCGGCCGCGCCCGTGGCCGGCCGGGCGAGGTCGGTGAACGAGCCGTCGGCCGTCCGCTCCCGGCGCTCGGGCGCGGCGGTGCGGGACATCGGGCCGCGCGGGGCGTCGCCGCCCTCCGGGGTCGCCGTGGCCTCGTAGAGGTTGTGCCGGCGCAGCCGGCTGCGGATGGCGAGCAGGCAGACCAGGCCCAGCAGGCGCGGCTGCTCGTGCCACGGGCGCCTTCGCTCGAGGCCGTCGGCCACCCACAGCAGCACCCATCGGAACATCCGCGCCACCCCCGCCGTCATCGGCCCGAGCCTATCCGGACGATTCCGCCGCCGTCACGGGCGCGGCCGCTCGATCTCCGCCGAGAACGCCGAGATCCCGCGCGCCTCGCGCACCACCACGCGCACGCCTCGATGCTCGCCCGGGACGATGCCCGGGGGCGTGCCGGCCTCCACCCACACCTCGAGCGTGGGAACCGGCGCGCGCGCGCTCGGCAGCACGGCCACCACGCCCTCCACCCGGCCCACCCACCGCCGCGCGGAGCGCAGCGCTGCCGAGAAGCCCATGGGGCCGGGCTCCTCACCCGGCGTCTTCTCGCCGCGGCCGTGCGTCCGTTCGTCGAGCATGGGAGACCTCGTGGTGGGGGGACCGATGCGTCGCACCTCACCAGCCGGCTCTCACGGGCCTGTCACGCCACCATCACGACCGGGATCACGCTCCAAGCGGGTGAGGGGAGTCGAACCCCCGTCTGTGGCTTGGAAGGCCATTGCTCTACCGTTGAGCTACACCCGCGCGGCGGCGGTCAGGTTAGCAACGGCCCCCCGCGCATCCGCTCCCGCGCCCTACGTCCGCAGGGCCA
>JAXIPH010000354.1:0-9988 GCA_045403035.1 Thermoleophilia bacterium
GGGTTGCGCCGGCCGGCGGCCACCGCGCCCTCGCCGAGCGCCATCACCAGCGCGTCGACCGCCCGCTCTCCCCCCTCGCCCTCCAGCGAGGCGACGTGCGCGATGTTCGAGGGCTCCAGCCCGTGGCCCTCGAGCACTTCCCGCTCCAGCCCGGCGCGCTCCTCCGGAGTGCCCACGAGGATCGCCAGCGCCCCGGCCCCGGACCGCCGCCGGCGCGCCAGCGCGGCGACGCCCGTCTCGATTCCGGGGGTGCCCGGAGCCACGGCCATGACGGCGAGGGCGTCCTCGTTGGGCGAGGAGAAGGCGGGCACGCCGAGCAGGGTGCCGAGGCGACGGGTCGCGTCGGGGTGACCCGGGATGATCGCGATCTCGCCGCCGCTCTCGGAATCCGCATGGGCAGCGCGGACGACGGTCGCGACGGGGCGCACGGCCCTGGCCCCGCGCGAGAGCAGCCCGACGGCTCCCACCTAGTGTCCCGGGTCGCTGGTTCGTATGCCGTTCCCGAGCGAATCTCCCGCGAGACAAGGACGCAGATCCCCCGCAATATGGGGAATATTGCGGGGGTCGAGGACGCTGTATCGCGATGAGATGCAGCCGGGAACGGCCACGCAATTAGCGACTCGGGACACTTAACCGCGGACTGGTGAGCGGCGGCGATGGATGCCGAGGAGAAGCCCCACGGCCACCATCGAGCTCAGGGTGTGGCTCCCGCCGTAACTCATGAACGGCAGCGGGATGCCGGTGATCGGCATGATGCCCACGGTCATACCGATGTTAACGAACACCTGGAAGCCGATCATCGCGACGATCGCGCCCGCGACGAGCATGTCGATCTGGCTCGAGGCACGGGCGAGGGTTCGCAGGCCCCGCCAGAGCACCAGGGCGTAGAGGGAGATCAGGAGCCCTCCGCCGACGAAGCCGAACATCTCCGAGGTGACGGCGAAGATGAAGTCGGTGTGGTGCTCGGGAAGGAAGTCGTTGATCGCCTGGGTCGCCCCGTCCGGCCCCTTCCCCAGGGCGCCGCCCGAGCCGATGGCGGTCGTGCTCTGGTCGAGCTGATACCCGGCATCGCTGGTGTCGCGTTCGGCGCCCATGAACGCCGTGAGCCGCTCGACCTGGTAGTTCTGGAGGACCGTCACGCCCGCGTGGGGCAGGATCCACAGCACGCCGAGGATCACGATCGCCAGGATCGATCCGAAGACGGCGAAGTGGGTCCACGGCACCCCCACCAGGAACAGGATGGCCAGCAGGATGACCGCGTAGACCATCCCGGTGCCGAGGTCGGGCTGGAGGAAGACGACGACGGTGGGGACCCCGATCACGCCGGTGAGGAAGAGCGTGTAGCGGGGCCTTCCCACGTCCTGGATGCGCTCGACGGCCAGGCCCGCCAGCACCACCATCATGATGATCTTGCCGGCCTCGGAGGGCTGCAGGTTGAACGGGCCGATCTCGATCCAGCGGTTGGATCCCTTCACCGCGCTCCCCAGGACGAACACCATCGCCAGGGCGCCGAGCAGGCCACCCCACAGCGCCCACGCCCAGCGCGCCAGCCGGTCCAGGTCGATGCGGGTGGCCACGATCATCAGCACGGTCCCGATCGCCACGAAGAGGATCTGCCGGTCGAGGTAGTAGCGGGGGTCGCCGGGGAGGTCGGTCTCGGTCGAGCGACCGACCACGAACAGGCCGAAGACCGTGATGGCCGTCACGCCGAGCAGCAGGATCCAGTCGAGGCCGGCGATGGCCGACCGGGCGCGATCGAGGAAGCCGGACCGGGCGGAGCGGCCGGGGGCGAAGGTCGTGGTCATCCGGCGATCACCCTAGTTGGCGACGGCCGTCTCGCCGCAGCGGGCGGGGTCGAACTTCCGGAACGCCGCCATCGTGCGGCACACGGCCGGCGCGGCGGCGTTCGCGCCCGTGCCGCCGCGCTCGACCACGATCGCCACCACGATCTTCGGGTCGTTGTAGGGCGCGTAGCCGACGAACCACGAGTGGTCGGCGCCCCCCTCCACCTCGGCGGTGCCGGTCTTCCCGGCCACCTTGTCCCCCTCGGGCAGCCCGCCGAACACGCCCGTGGAGGTGCCGTCGGGGCCGTTGGCGGCCTGGTAGAGGCCCTCCCTGATCGCCGCGAGGTTGTCGGCGGAGACCTCGAGCGTGTGGGTCGGGCGTCCCTGCGAGAGCTCCTGCACGACGCGGCCGTTGGGGTCCTGCACGCGCCGCGCGAGGGTGGGGGTGCGCACCACGCCGCCGTCGGCCACCGCCGCGTAGGCGACGGCCATCTGCAGCGGGGTCGCGAGCAGGAAGCCCTGCCCCACCGCCAGCTGGATCGTGTCGCCCGGCTTCCAGTCGCGATCCAGGTCGGTGAAGGCGGGCCCCGCGTAGTTGCGCCGCTTCCAGGCCGGGGTGGGCACGAGCCCGGGCTCCTCGCCCGGGATGTCGATCCCCGTGTCCCGGCCGAGGCCGAAGCTCTCGGCCTCGGCCTGGAGGGGGGACCCCTGCGCCCGGTAGAACCGGTCGCCGAGCTTGTAGAAGTAGGTGTCGCTCGACACCTCGATCGCCCGCGGCAGGTCCACCTCGCCGTGGGCGATGTTCTTGAAGTTCGGGAAGACCTGCTTGTAGAGGGTCACCTCGGAGGGGGAGTCGACGAGCTCCCCGGGGGTGATGAAGCCGGCCTGGAGGGCGGCGGCGGCGGTGATCGCCTTGAAGGTCGACCCGGACGGGTAGCGCCCGCCGATGGCCCGGTTCAGGGCCGGGGTGTCGGGGCTCGTGTTGATGCGGTCGATCTGCTTCGTGGTCCCGTCCACGAACACGGAGGGGTCGAAGGTCGGATAGGACGCCATGGCCAGCACCTCGCCGGTGGCAGGGTCGAGCGCCACCCCGGCGGCGCCGGTGGAGCTGCCGAGCAAGACCTCCTCGCGCAGCGCGTCCTGCATCGCGCGCTGGGTCGGGCCGTCGATGCTGAGCTCGATGTCGCGACCCGGCGCGGGCGCCCGCGAGGCGACCACCTCGCGGCCCACGGGCTCGCCCGCGGCGTCGACCTCCACGACGTCCCGACCCTCCGTCCCCTTCAGGAACTGCTCGTACTGCTGCTCGATGCCGCCCTTGCCCACGCTCTCGTTCCCCGCGTAGCCGCGGCGCCGGTAGTCGTCGATCGCGTCCGCGGAGATCTTCCCCGTCTGCCCCAGGACGTGGGCGGCGAGGTCGCCCTTGGGATAGGTGCGCAGGTACGTGTCCTCCAGACCGACCCCGGGGAACTGCCGGCGTCGCTGGGCCAGGTAGTAGTAGAGCCGCGGGGCCACGTTCTCGGCCAGGACCACCGACTCCAGCGGACGGCTGTCGCCCGCGTCGACCTTCTCCATCAGCTCGCTCACGGGCAGGTGGAGCTTGGGGGCCAGCCGCGCCAGCACCTCTTCCCGGCGCGCGCCCGTCAGCTCGCGGGGATGCACCACCACGTTCTTGCCCGGCCGGTTCGCCACCAGCACATCGCCGTTGCGGTCGAGGATGTTGCCGCGAGGGGCCTCGGTGATGACCGTCCGCAGGCGGTTGCTCTCGGCCGCCGCCGCGTAGTCCTCGCCGCCGATCACCTGGAGGAACCACAGGCGCACCAACAGCAGGCCGAGCAGGCTCATGGCGATGCCGCCGAGGATGGCGATGCGCACGGCCGTGCGCGGGGTGAGCTGGGGCGCCCAGCCGCCCGCGGACAGGCCACTTCCGCGCAGCCCCCGCCGAGCGCGGCTCACGACGACAACCCGTAGGGCTCGACCACGCGTGGGGCCCCCAGGAGGCGGCGCGCCACCAGCAGCACCGGCGGGCTGAGGAGGGCGGTGAGCGCGAGGGTCGGCAGCAGCACCGCGCCCACGAACTCCGAGGCGGGCATCTTGTAGCCCAGCAGGAGCTGGAAGACCAGGTAGCCCAGCTGGACGAAGAACGCGGCGGCCACCGACAGCACCAGCGGCGCGGTGAGCGTGGTCGACTCCTCGCGCCCGCAGTAGCGGCCGCACCAGGCGCCCACGATCAGGTAGAGCAGGGCGAGCACCCCGAGCGTGTCGACCGTGGAGGTCAGCTCCAGCAGCAGGCCGGCCCCGAAGCCCGTCACGGCGCCAACGAGCTGGCCGCGCAGCAGCCCGACCACGACCACCGTCGGGGCGATGAGGTCGGGGATGCCGTCGGCCACGTTCAGGTAGGGCATCACGGCCACCTCGAGCAGCACGGCGCCGACGGCCATGATGGCCACCCAGTGCAGGCCGGCTCGGGCGTTCGCCTGGGGCCGCAGGGTGGCCGGGCCGATCGCCCGGGGCGGCGGCAGTCCGCTGCTCATCCGGCGGCGCGCCGCAGGGCCTCGGGGCTCCGGGGCGTCAGGACCACGAGGTAGTCGAGCTTGCGGGCGTCGACGTAGGGCGTCACCTGCACGGTCTGCTGGACGTCGACCTCCCGGCCTCCGACGCTCGTCACCTGGCCCACGGGGATGCCCGGCGGGTACGGGCTCTCGAGGCCCTTCCCCGAGTACCCGCCGGTGACGACGACCTGGCCCTCGTGCACCCCCGCCTCGCGCGGCACGCCGGCCAGGCGCAGCTGGCCCGGGACGGTGGACTGGAGGAGGCCGGGGAAGTTGCCGGCCTCCGGGATCTTGGCCCCCACCTCGGTGCGCCCGTCGGTGATGAAGGCCACGTCGGCGGTGTGCGCGCTGGCACGGGTGACGATCCCCACCAGCGCGGAGCCGGCCGAGCCGCTCGCGACCACGGGGGAGTTCATCCTCACGCCGTCGGCGGTCCCCTTGTTCACGCGGCCCGAGCGATACCAGGGGGACACCGACCGGGTGATGACGAGGGCGGTGACCGGCTCGTAGCCACCGATGCCGGCCCCCTCCACGCCCAGAAGCTTCTCGAGCTGAGCGAGGCGCTGGTCGCGCACCAGGTTGTCGTCGGACTTCGCGCGCAGCTCGTCGAGCTCCCGCTGGAGAGAGGCGGCGCGGTCGCGCGCGTCCTTCAGGCTGGTCGCCCAGCCCCAGGCGTCGCGAAAGGGCTGCACGGCGCGCGTGGCCACCTCCTGAACGGGCGCCACCACGCCCGCGGCGGTGCTCTGCGCGCCGTGGAGGGGGCCGCCGTCGGTCTCGCGGAAGTAGCCGGTGAAGAGCGCGAGGCACACCAGCACGAGGGCGGTGATCGTGACGCGCCGGAAGGTTGCCCGGCGCCGGGCGATGCCGGAGTTCGCCTGGGTTCCCATCAGATCGTGTGACTCAGAAGGTCGTCCCGGATGATCTTCTCAGTAGCGCTTCCTGTGACGGCCGTTCGCCGCCGCCTTCTGCATGACCTCGAACTCCTCGAGAGAGCGTCCCGAGCCCACCGCCACGCAGGTGAGGGGGGACTCGGCGATGTGGATCGGCATCTCGGTCTCGCGCCGCAGGCGCTCGTCCAGGCCCTGCAGCAGCGAGCCCCCGCCGGCCAGCATGATCCCGCGGTCCATGATGTCGGACGCGAGCTCGGGCGGCGTCTTGTCCAGGGTGCTCTTGACCGCGTCGATGATCTGCACCAGCGGCTCCTCGAGGGCGTCGCGCACGTCCTCGGAGGAAAGCACGACCGTCTTCGGGAGCCCCGTGATCATGTCGCGGCCACGGATCTCGGCCTGCACCTCCTCCCTCAGGGCGTAGGCGGAGCCGATCTCCAGCTTCACCTCCTCGGCGGTCTGGTTGCCGATCATCAGCTTGTACTCCTTCTTGACGTAGCTGATGATCGCCTCGTCCAGCTCGTCGCCGCCGACCCGGATCGACTGGGCCACCACGATGCCGCCGAGCGAGATGACCGCCACCTCGGTGGTGCCTCCGCCGATGTCCACGACCATGTTCCCGGTGGGCTCGGCCACCGGCAGGCCGGCCCCGATCGCGGCGGCCATCGGCTCCTCGATCAGGAAGGCGCTGCGGGCGCCGGCGGAGAGGGTGGCCTCCTCGACCGCGCGCTTCTCCACGCCGGTGACGCCGGAGGGCACGCAGACGACCACGCGCGGATGGGCCCACCGGTTCTGGTGCACCTTCTGGATGAAGTGGCGCAGCATCTGCTCGGTGACGTCGAAGTCGGCGATCACGCCGTCCTTCAGCGGCCGGATGGCGCTGATGTTCCCGGGGGTGCGCCCGAGCATGCGCTTGGCCTCGATGCCGACCGCGTGGACCTCGCCCGTGCGCTGGTCGATGGCGACCACGGAGGGCTCGGAGAGGACGATGCCGCGACCGCGCACGTAGACGAGCGTGTTGGCCGTTCCGAGATCCACGGCCATGTCGCGACCGCCGAAACCGGTCAGGTAGCTCCAGAACCCGATCGGTGGCCTCCCCTCGAGTTGACGCCCGCTGCACACGAGCCCGCTGCAAAGCGCCGGATTCTCGCACGAATGACGACAGAACGAGAAGTCCGGGGGCCCAGCCCCGGATGCGGCCTACCGTATCTCCCCCCGCGGACGTCCGCCACCGCCGCGCGACATCGAACGCTTCCGCTACCGTGTGCGGCCGATGCCGTCACCGCCGCTCTTCGCTGACGACAACAGCTCCTACCGGCGAGCGGTCCGGCGGGCGGCGCGCGAGGAGCGCGAGCGCGAGGATCGCCGCAGCCAGATCCTCGCCACCCTCCGGCGTCTGAAGGAGGAGGCCGGGAGCGAGGTCCACCTCGCCGAGCGCGAGCGGGCGCGCCGGCACGCGGATCTGCTGGAGCGCTACCCGCCCCTGTTCTGAGTCACCGCCGCCGGGCCGCGGCGAGGAGCGTCGTTTAGCATCGCCCGGAGCGCCAGGGCTCGGGCTGCGCCGGCCCGTTGATTCCGTGGGCGCGTTTCCGCTCGCACCACCCGCTCGGAGGCTCTGATGGATTCCGCCCTGACACCCGACCCCCGCCGCTGGAAGGCCCTGGCAGTGCTGGGGATCGCCTACCTGATGGTCGTCCTCGACGTCTCGATCGTCAACGTCGCCCTGCCCTCGATCCAGACCGATCTGGGCTTCTCGCCGTCGGATCTCCAATGGGTGGTCAGCGGCTACGCACTCACCTTCGGCGGGCTGCTGCTGCTGGGGGGCCGGGCCGGCGACATCCTGGGCCGGCGGATCATCTTCATGACCGGGCTCGCGCTGTTCGCCGCCTTCTCGCTGCTGTGCGCCGTGTCGCAGACGGACACCATGCTCATCGTCGCGCGGCTCCTTCAGGGCGCGGCGGCGGCCGTGCTCGCGCCATCCGTCTTCTCGATCGTCATGGTGACCTTCCAGGAGGGCGCGGACCGCAACAAGGCGCTGGGGATCCTCGGCGCGATCGCCGGGTCGGGGGCCGCCATCGGCGTCCTGGCCGGAGGCTTCCTCACCGAGTACCTCGGCTGGGAGTGGGTCTTCTGGGTCAACGTGCCGATCGGGATCGTCACCCTCCTCTTCGTCACCCGGTTCGTTCAGGAGAGCAAGGTGGAGGGCCTGGCCCGCAGGTTCGACGCCCTGGGCGCGGTGACCGTCACCGGGAGCCTGATGCTCCTGGTCTTCGGGCTCACGCGGGCCAACCAGGTCGGCTGGACGTCCCCCGAGACGATCGGCGTGCTGATCGCCTCGGCGGTGCTGATGGCGGTGTTCCTGATCACCGAGCACCGCAGCCGCCACGCCCTGATGCCGCTCAGCTTCTTCAAGCGCCCCACGCCCACGGGGGCGAACATCGTCGGCCTCGTGCTCGGCACGGTCGTCTTCGGCATGTTCTACCTGCTGTCGCTGTACCAGCAGCAGGTGCTCGGCTACTCCGCCGTCGAGACCGGCGTGGGCTACCTGGCGGTGGCGCTCACGGCGATCGTGGCGTCCGGCGTGGCCCAGGCGCTGGTGACCAGGATCGGGGTCAAGCCGTGCCTCGCCTTCGGGATGCTGTGCACCCTCGGGGGGCTGTTGTGGTTCACCCAGATCTCGACCGACGGCACGTACTTCGCCGACCTCTTCGGCGGGTTCATGCTCGTCGGCGTCGGCCTCGGGTTCGCGTTCGTGCCGGTCTCGATCGCCGCCCTGGCCGGGATCCCGCCGCGGGAGGCGGGTCTGGCGTCGGGCCTCATCAACACCAGCCAGCAGATCGGCGGGGCCCTGGGCGTCGCCATCCTCACGACCGTGGCGACCACCCACACCGACACCCTCCTCGGGGACGGCGACTCCCAGCCCGAGGCGCTCACCGGCGGGTTCGCCCTCGCGTTCTGGGTGGCGGCGGCCTTCGCGGCCGCGGGGGTCCTCGCGACCTTCCTCACCCTGAAGAACGAGGACCTGGCCGCCACCGAGGGAGAGCCCGAGGGCGAGAGCGCGGCCGTCGTCGGGTAGAGGCGGAGGCTAGGCGACGGCGTCGAGCAGCCCCGCGAGGTGCTCGACGCCGTCGACCACCCGGGGTCCTGGCCGGCTGAAGTGGGCCGAGCCGTCGACACACACGACCGGCACGCCCAGGTCGCGCACGGGCGCCCACTCCGGGCGCCGCGCGAGGTCGCCGGCCAGGGCCTCGGTGGTCGCCAGGCCGTAGCCGCAGAAGGCGAGCACCACGACGTCCGGCCGCGAGGCGCACAGATCGGCGACCGAGCTCCGCGCCGAGCGGGCGCCCGCCGTCCCGAACACGGACCGCCCCCCGGCCGCCTCCACGAGGTCCGGCAGCCAATGCCCCGGCGCGTAGACCGGATCCGGCCACTCCACGACCGCCACCCGGGGCCGGTCGCGGCCGTCGCTCCGGGCGGCCACGGCGCCGAGCCGGTCCCGGAGCTCCTCCAGCAGGCGCTCGCCATCCCCCGGAACGCCCAGCACCTCGGCGACCTCCCGGATGCCGTCGAGGATCTCGGAGAGGGTGGCAGGGTCGTAGGAGACGACGCGCGCCTCGCCCATCGAGCACGCGGCCACCGACGCCCGGTCGACCGCGCAGACCGCGCAGGTCGACTGGGTCAGCACCACGTCGGGACGGGCCGCCTCGAGCATCGCGGCGTCGAGCGCGTAGATGGTGTGGACGTCGCGCACCGACCGGGCCACGGCCTCGTCGATCTCGGCCGGCGTGAGCCCCGGCGGCAGCAGGTCCCGCGTGACCGCCACGGCATGGGCGACCTGGGCCGGGTGGTCGCACTCGTGCGTGCGCGCCACCAGCGCGTCGGCCAGGCCGAGCGCGGCCACGATCTCCGTGGTCGACGGCACGAGTGACGCGATCCTCACCCCGGCAACGCTAGCGGGGGCTCCCGCTACGCGGCCAAGAAGCGCTGGTAGCGCTGATCCAATCGCTCGGGATCCGGCCGATCGGGTCGGCGGCGCGGGAGGCTGATGGACCGTCCGTGCATGGCCTGCAACCCGTGCTGGAGCATCGGACCATCGACCTCCTCCAGCAGCTCCCGGTTGATCGCGACCCTTCCGTCGGGGCTGATTCCCATCAGGTTCTCGTCGTAGGCCGCGTGGTGGATCTTGCACAGGCTCAGGCCGTTCGGCACAACCGGATCACCCTGCTCCTGCGGATCGCCGATGATGTGCGCCGCGTCGAGAAACTGACGATGCCGGAGGGTGCAGACGGTGCAGCGGGTCTCGTAGGCCCGGAGAACGCGCACCCGGAACTCCGGCTGATGGAGTCTCTGGTACATCACCCGCTCTGCGTACCTGCGCTCGGCCGGCGTGAGGTCCAGGGGGTCGGCGATCTCGTACTGATCGGCATCGAGGATCAGGACGAACTCCTGCCGGGTCTGGTCGTCGGCGACGGCGAATACCGGGAGGACGGGCATGAATAGCTTGGGTTGCAGCTTCCGGAGAAGGATCATCGGCAAGCGCAGCTCCATCGCTCTCCGGAGCTTTGTGTTGTCCCCGGCGGTGGAGCCGCTTCGGTACGAGTAGCGGAAGAGACCCCCGGACTCGGGCCGATCGTCGTAGACACCCTGGGGGTCGCTCACGATGGACAGCGTGCCGCTCAGGTCGCGCGGGTTCCAGATGCCCCGCGATTGGTCGATGAGCCGTCGGAGCTCACCCGGGCCGAGCGGGAAGCTCGTGAGCTCATCCCGG
>JAXIPH010000087.1:0-5089 GCA_045403035.1 Thermoleophilia bacterium
GGCGTGGTGGTCTCGTTCCACTCGATGCCGCGCTCGGCGGCGAGGGATCCCGCGTTGACCAGGTTGACCGCCTCCTCGACGTGCCCGGACAGGACGCCGGTGAGCACCGCGGAGGTGAGGATCCGGGTGTCGAGGGTGGCCAGGCCTCCCTCGTAGGTGATCTGGAGCGGGGAGACCGCGCCGGCGCTCATCACGCTGGCCAGGCGGCCGAGTTGGCGGGCGAGCGGCAGGAACGGGCCGATGACCTCGGCCACCTCGGCGGCGAGCGCCGGGATGTTCACGGCCGAGGTGACGACCCCGCCGGTGAGGGCGGCGGCCACCTGCTCCGCGACCACCACGCCGGCGCGGTCCTGAGCCTCGGAGGTGGACGCGCCCAGATGCGGCGTCACGACCACGCCGGGCAGGCCGAAGAGCGGGCTCTCGGTGACCGGCTCCTCGGGGAAGACGTCGATGCCCGCCCCAGCCAGGCGGCCGCTGCCGAGCGCCTCCAGGAGGGCGTCCTGGTCGACCACGTCGCCGCGCGCCGCGTTGATGAGGCGGGCTCCGGGCTTCATGGCGGCGAAGGCCTCACGCCCCACGAAGCCCTGCGTCTCGTCCGTGGAGGCCAGGTGCAGGCTGATGAAGTCGCTCACCCGGTAGAGGGCCTCGGGCGTATCGGCCTTGTCGACGCCCAGCTCCCGGTAGCGGCCCTCGGTGACGAACGGGTCGTAGGCCACCACCACCATGCCGAGGCCCTTCGCGCGCTCGGCGACCATCTGCCCGATGCGCCCGAAGCCGAGCACCCCCAGGGTCTTCCCCGTCACCTCGATGCCACCGAACCTCGAGCGCTCCCACCGTCCCTGCACCAGGCTGGCGTGGGCCTGGGGGATGTTCCGCGCCTGGGACAGCATCAGCGCGATCGCGTGCTCGGCCGCCGACAGCGCGTTCGAGCCGGCGGCGTTGCAGACCACGATCCCCCGGCGGGTCGCCGCCGGGACGTCGACGTTGTCCACGCCGGTGCCGGCGCGGCCCACCACCTTGAGCCGGTCCGCGCGCGCGATCAGCTCGGCGGTGACCTTGGTCGCGCTGCGCACCACCAGGGCGTCGTAGTCCCCCACGCGCTCGGCGAGCGTCGCGGGGCTCCAGTCGAGCCCGAGGTCGACCCGGAACCGCTCCGTCAGGAGCTGGACGCCCGCCTCCGCGATCTTCTCGCAGACGAGCACGCGCAGGTCGGCCCGGGCCAGGACCCCGGCCGGCGACACGGGGGTCGGCATCCCTATGCGGCCCGGGACTCGGCGAGCACGCGCTGGGCGGCCGCCACGCCCGACCCCAGCTCGACCGGCTGACCGAGCTCCTGGAGCACGAGCTCGAGGGCGGCGATCGTGGTGACGATGTCGCGGAAGTCGAAGTACCCGCAGTGGCCGATGCGCGCGATCTTCCCGGAAAGCCGGCCCTGGCCTCCCGCGATCTCGACCCCGTAGCGCTCCTTCAGGAGCGCGGGGATGGCCTTGCCGTCGAGGCCCTCGGGGACGCGAAAGGCCGTGACCACGTTGGCCTCCGGGTTCTCCGGGCCGAGCAGCGACAGCCCGCACGCCTGGACCGCGGCCCGGCACATCCGCCCGAGCACCCGGTGGCGGTCGAAGACCGCCGGCAGGCCCTCCGCCTCCATCAGCACCAGGGCGGCCTGGAGCTGGAGCACCAGGGTCACCGCGGGCGTGAAGGGGCTGCGCGAGCCGCCCTTGCGGGTGCGCTCCCAGTCGAGGTAGAAGCCGCCCGGCCCGAGGGCCGCGGAGCGCTCGACGGCCCGCGCGCTCGCCGCCACGAAGGCGAGGCCGGGGGGTGTCATGAGCCCCTTCTGCGACCCGGACACGACCACGTCGATCCCCCAGCGGTCCATGGGGAGGTCCACGACGCCGAGACCGGACACGGCGTCGGCCACCAGGATGCGGTCGCCCGCCGCCTCGCGCAGGGCGGGGAGGTCGGAGACGACGCCGGTCGAGGTCTCGCTCTGCGTGACGAAGACCACCTCGATGCCCGGCTCGCCCTCGAGCGCCTCGACCACCGCCGCCGGATCGATCGGCCGTCCCCACTCGCCCTCGATGTGGAGGGCGTCGACGCCGTAGTCCTCGCAGACCGACGCCCAGCGGTTGCCGAAGTTGCCGCACGAGGCCACCAGCACCCGCTGGCCGGGCCGGGCGAGGTTGGCCACCGCGGAATCCATGGCCCCGCTGCCCGACGCCCCGAACACCAGCACGTCACCCGCGGTCTGGAAGACCCTCCCCAGCCGCGCGACCACGTCGTCCCAGGCCGCGATGAACTCGGCCGAGCGCGAGTAGACGATCGGCCGCACCGCCGCCGCCGTGACCTCCGGGGGCAGCGGCGTGGGGCCGGGCGTCATGAGGGTGCTCTTCAACGCGCCGACCGTGGCCGGCGCAGCCACGCGCCCGGTGCTGGTGCGGGTGGCCACGCTCAGAACTCGGTGTCGATCCAGCTCATCATCCCCCGCAGGCGCTTTCCGACCTGCTCGACCTGATGGTCGGCGTCGCGGCGGGCGATGGCGTTGAACGAGGGGCGGCCGACCAGGTTCTCGGTGAGCCACTCCTTGGCGAACTCGCCGGACTGGATCTCCGAGAGGATCGCGCGCATCTCGGCGCGCGTGTCCTCGGTGATGATGCGCCGCCCGCGCGTCAGGTCGCCGTACTCGGCGGTGTTGGAGATGGAGTAGCGCATCCCGCTGATGCCCTTCTCGTAGATCAGGTCCACGATCAGCTTGAGCTCGTGGCAGCACTCGAAGTAGGCCAGGTCCGGGTTGTAGCCCGCATCGACCAGCGTGTCGAACGCGGCGCGCACCAACTCGGTGAGCCCGCCGCACAGCACGACCTGCTCGCCGAAGAGGTCGGTCTCGGTCTCCTCGGCGAAGGTCGTCTCGATCACGCCTCCTCGCGTGCAGCCGATGCCCTTGGCGTAGGCCAGCCCGAGCTGCTTGGCCGAGCCGCTCGCGTCCTGGGCGACCGCGAGCAGCGCCGGGACGCCCGCGCCCTCGGTGTAGGTGCGTCGCACGAGGTGGCCGGGCCCTTTGGGGGCCACCATCAGCACGTCCACGCCCTCGGGTGGGACGACCTGGCCGAAGTGGATCGAGAACCCGTGGGCGAACAGCAGGGCGTCGCCCGGGGCGAGGCCGGGGGCGATGTCCCGCCGGAAGAGCTCCCCCTGCAGCTCGTCGGGCGCCAGCATCATGATCAGGTCGCCCTTCGCCGCGGCCTCGGCCGGGGGGAGCACCTCCAGCCCCTCCTGGCGCGCGGCCTCGACCGACGCCGAGCTCGGGCGCAGGCCGACCACGACGCCCACCCCGGAGTCGCGCAGGTTGAGGGCGTGGGCATGGCCCTGGCTGCCGTAGCCGATCACGGCCACGGTCCTTCCGCTGAGCAGGTCGAGGTCGGCGTCGGCGTCGTAGTACATCGGCACGGGGGCGCTCCGGGGCGGAGGAGGACGGGGAGGCGGGCGAGTCGGGTCGGTCGGCCGGTCGGGCTAGGTGATCGAGGCGCCGCGCCCGAGCGCGACCACCCCGGTCTTGACCAGCTCGATGAGCCCGAACGGCCGCAGGAGCTGCTCGAAGTTGAGCAGTTCCTCGGTCTCCCCCGTCGCCTGGATGGTGAGGGACTCGGGGGTGACGTCGATGATGCGCGCGTCGAAGATCTCGACGAGCTGGATGACCTCGCTGCGCGTGGTGGCGTCGGCCTTCACCTTCACCAGCGCGAGCTCCCGGGCGACCATGTTCTCGGGGTCGAGGTCGCGGATCTTGATGATGTTGATGAGCTTGTCGAGCTGCTTGGTCATCTGCTCGACCGGGAAGCGGCTCGTGTCGACGGTGATGGTCATGCGCGAGCGGTCCTCGTCCTCTGTGGGGCTCACGGCGAGGGAGTCGATGTTGAATCCTCGCCGCGTGAACAGCCCGGCGACGCGGGACAGGACCCCGGGCTTGTTCTCCACCAGGACCGAGAGGGTGTGCTTCACGGCCGCGGAGCATACCCCACGACCTCCGTGCCCCCTGCCGCGGGGAGGCGAGGGTCTATCCTCGGCGGTGTGGAGGGGCGACTCCTGGTGGTGGAGGACGACCCGCAGGTGCGGGTCATGCTGTCGAGGGCCCTCGGGCACGAGGGCTTCGACGTGTCGGCGGCACCCGATGCCGCGGGCTGCATGGCGGAGCTGCGCTCGACGCGGCCGGACCTCGTGCTGCTCGACCTGCTGCTCCCCGATCTGGACGGCCTGGAGCTCTGCCGGCGCCTGCGCCGGTCCGGCCACCGGCTGCCGATCCTGATGCTGACCGCCCGCGACACGATCTCCGACCGCGTGGACGGGCTCGAGGCCGGGGCCGACGACTATCTGGTGAAGCCGTTCTCCACGGCCGAGCTGGTGGCCCGGGTCCGGGCCCTGCTGCGCCGGGCGCGCGACCGTTCCCCCGCCACCGCCCGCCGCTACGGGGACCTCGTGCTCGACTCATCCACCCACGAGGTGAGACGGGGCCAGCGGGTGCTGCGGCTCACCCGCCGGGAGTTCGACCTGCTGGCGCTGTTTCTCGACAACCCCGGCACCGTGATGCCGCGGGATCGCCTGCTGACCGACGCGTGGGGCTTCCAGTCGGCCGTCGAGACCAACGCCGTGGACGTCTACGTGGGGTACCTCCGCCGCAAGCTCGAGGGGGGAGGCGAGCCCCGGCTGATCCACACCGTGCGCGGCGTGGGTTACGTGCTGCGCGAGGAGCGTGGCGCCGCGGGATGAGGCTTCAGACCCGCATCGCGCTGTCGGCGGCCGCCGCGGTGCTGTCGGCGGTGGCGCTGTTCGCCGTCGGCGCGTACTACCTGATCTCGGAACGGGCCTACGACCGCCTCGACCGATCCCTGTCCACCACCGCCGACCGCGTGGCCGAGGAGCTGCGCGATCCGGACCTCGGCGACCGCGACTTCGCGGCGCCCCCCTCGCCGGGCGCGCCGGCCGAGCCCGCCCCGAACCCGGAGCCCAACCCCGCGGGGACGCGCGTCGAGGTGGACCCCCAGGGCCGGATGGTTCCCGGCGGGCCGCGCACGGTGGTGCTCGACGGCGAGCGCTACCG
>JAXIPH010000085.1:0-8597 GCA_045403035.1 Thermoleophilia bacterium
GACCGCTTGGGCGCGGCGGTTCCTCCAAGCCCTCCAACCGCACCGCGCTGGCGGCGTCTACGTCAACTTCCTTGATTCCGACGACGACTCCAGCCGGGTTCGAGAGGCCTACGGCGATCAGATCTATCGGCGACTCGCCGAAGTCAAGGCCAAGTACGACCCCGACAACGCCTTCCACCACAACAAGAACATCCAGCCCGGCTGACGCCCGCGCCGGGCCGACCGGCCCAGACCACAAGAAAGCGACCGCGTCGCGAGTAGTGGCGGCGCGGCAACCGAGGTTCATTCCGCCCTACAGCGTGACCTCGGCGCGGTCGTCGGGACTGCTGTCTGGATCGAGGACCCAATGCTGCGACACCGTGGCCCGATACAGCCGATAGGGCGCCGGGGCGAGCATGTCCTCCAACGCCCAGCGGCGAGTCAGGCCCTGTGCCTGGCTGGCCGTGTCAAAGAAAGCGGCGTCGCGTTCGAGGTCGGCACCCGACAGTTCCTCGGCGCGAGCCGACATGTACACCGCCCGCGCGCTGCCCACCGCGACCTGGGAGTTGAAGATGACGATGCTCACCCCCGGGCGCGCCCTGACGTTCCGAGAATGCCTGCGGTCGGGCGACGAGACCCAGATGAACCGCCGGTAGTCGGACTGCGCGTACCAGAGCGGCGTCACCCACGGCACGCCGGCCTCGTCCGCGGTGCCGAGCACCATGTAGCGGTTCGACTCGATGATGTCCCTCGCCATGTCGCTGAAGTCGGTCATGTCTTCTCCTTCGCCACGCGGACGCGTCGGTCGGTTCCTCGCAGGCCTTCTCAGCCCGGAAGGCTCCACTCGGCCACGGGGGCGCCCTCTCGGCAGCGGGCGAGGTACTCCTCGGTCATCCGGGCGAGCGCCTCGTCGCGCGAGAGCTCGCGCTCCAGCGCCGCCAGCGCGCGGCGCTGCCACGAGGCTCCCGTGGCGCCGCTGTCGGCGCGGGCGTGGACGAGCTCGAGCAGCCCCTCGGCCTCGCGGCGGTCGACGCCGGCCATCGCCAGGGCGTCCGCCGCGCGAGGGATCAGCCGCCGGACCAGGTCCGGCGCGTGCGCCGGGCGCGGAGAGGGGGCCGCGGGCGAGGGCCACAGCAGCTCCGCCTCCAACCCGTGGCGGGCCGCCGCGTAGAAGTTTCGCCGCGCCATGTCGAAGGGCATGGAGCGCGCCATCCAGCCGATCTCGGCGGCGACCGACAGGGTCAGGCCGACCATGAACGCCACGTTGGCCGCCATGTCACGGGCCGAGGGGCCGCCGGGGAGCGCGCGCATCTCC
This sequence comes from Thermoleophilia bacterium, assembly GCA_045403035.1. Lineage (GTDB taxonomy): Bacteria > Actinomycetota > Thermoleophilia > Miltoncostaeales > Miltoncostaeaceae > CAVXDY01. The sequence continues at coordinate 1,295 of JAXIPH010000085.1, forward strand.
AGTCGCAGGTGGGGATCGTCGCCCAGCGCGAGCACGGTGCGGTTCCAGCGCCAGACCGTTCCGTGATGGAGGCGTAGCTCGTCGAACGACGGGACGCCGCCGGCGCGCAGCACCGCGATCGGGTCCTCGTCGCCCAGGACCGGGAGGATCGGCACGTGCAGGGCCACGCTCTCGCTGAAGGGGTCGAGTGCGTCGGCCACCCAGCCGTGGCCGAACGAGGCGCGCGAGGGCAGCCAGGCGGCGGTCACCGGCGCGCGGTCGTCCACCGCCTGCCCGAACAGGGCGATCCGCGTCTCCTGCCACAGCACCCGCCCCATCAGGAGCGGCGAGTTGACCGCGGCGGCGAGGACGGGGGCGGTGGCCATCTGAGCCGCGTTCATCGTGGCGGCGAAGCGCCCGGGGGGCACCCGCAGGTGGACGTGCAGGCCCGTTGCGGCGCCCTCCAGGGTGACGTCGTCCCAGGTCGTGTCGAGGCTCTCGGTGCCCTGGATCCGGATCTCGAAGGGCCCCCCGCGCAGGCCGCGGAGGCCGGCGTTGAGCGCCCGGTAGCGCGGGGAGTCGCTCATCGCCGCGGCGCCCAGGTGCTCGGCGCGCAGGGTGGGCAGGATCCCCACCGCGACGGGCCGGGCGCCGTGGACGGCTGCGGCCCTCTCGATGCGCTCGACCGCCGCCGAGAGGTCGTCTCCGATCGCCGAGAACGGCGCGCCGGTCAGCCGCTGCGGGGGGCAGTTGTACTCGAGGTTGAAGCGGTCCAGCTCGAGGGCGAGGCTCGGCTCCGCCGCGGTCTCGATGACCTGGTGGTTGACCCGAGCCGGCTGGGCATGGGCATCGATGAGGCCGACCTCCAGCTCCACGCCCATCGAGTCCGGCCCCTCGCCGAAGCCCGGCCGCGCGAGCAGCCCCTGCAGGGCGACGAGCCCCTCGCGGCAGCGCTCGGCGAAGCGCTCGCGGTCCTCGGTGCGGGCGCTGCCGTCGGCGATCTCCTCACCCATGGCGCTCCAGATGACGCCGGAACGCGTGGAGCTGGTGGTGCCAGAACCAGCGGATCACCGGGCGCAGGACGCGTGCCCCGGGACCGGTGAAGACCTCGGAGGTCTGAACCAGGCAGCCGCGTGGATGGGGGAGGAAGCGCATGGCGTGCCGGCCGTGGATGCCGGCGCCGTGACCCTCCCACACCACCTCTCCCGGCGGGCTCACCCTCAGCAGGACGCAGTCGAAGGTCCATGGCCGGTGCCCGAAGCGCAGGACCGACCCGGGCGCCCAGGGCGGCCCCTGCACCCATCCCGCGTCCGCCGAGCCCATCCACTCCCAGCGCGGCCAGTCCTCGACGCGCGACCACACGTCCCAGGCCCGCTCCGGCGTCGCGGCGACGGGCAGGCTCCCCACCAGCGAGAGGCGCCCCACCCGCCTACCGCTTCCGGCGCAGCATCCCGAAGATTCCCCGCACCACCTCACGGGTCACCTGCTTGCCCATGCGCGAGCCGAGGATGTCCTCGACCTGGCCGGCCAGGCCCTCGTCGTCGGGGGGAGCCTGGCGCGGGGGGGCGGGCTTGGCGCGCTCGCGCACCTCCTCGGCCTTCGCCGCGTCGCCGGCCAGCCGGGCCTCCAGCAGCTCGGCGGCGCTCTCGCGATCGATGCGCTCGGCGTAGCGGGGCCGCAGGGGCGAGGCCGCCAGGATCGCGGCGCGCTCCTCCGGCGTCAGCGGCGTCATGCGGGACGCGGGCGGGTAGAGCCGCGTCGCCGCGACCGGCGTCGGCACGCCGCGCGGGTCGAGCACCGTCACCGCGGCCTCCCCCACGCCCAGCGACGACAGCGTCTCGGCCAGGTCGGGGTAGTGGTCGGTGATCGGAAAGGTCTCGACGGCCGCCTTCAGCGCGCGGGCGTCCCTCGGGGTGAACGCCCGGACCGCGTGCTGCACTCGGTGCCCGAGCTGCGACAGCACCTCATCCGGGATGTCGGTGGGGAGCTGGGTGATGAAGAACACGCCGACGCCCTTGGAGCGGATCAGGCGCACGGTCTGGGTGACCGCGTCGAGGAACTCCTTCGAGGCCCCGTCGAACAGGAGGTGCGCCTCGTCGAAGAAGAAGACCAGCCTCGGCACCTCCGGATCCCCCACCTCGGGGAGCGTCTCGAACAGCTCCGCCAGCACCCACATCAGGAACGTGGAGAAGAGCGCGGGCCGGCGGGCCACGTCGGCCAGGCCCAGCACCGACACGATCCCCCGCCCGTCGGGCGCAACCCGCAGCAGGTCGGCGACCTCCAGCGCGGGCTCGCCGAAGAAGACGTCCCCACCCTCGCCCTCGAGCTGCGAGACCTCGCGAAGCAGCACCCCGGCCGTGGAGCTCGAGATGCCGCCGAGCTGCTTCAGCTCGGCCTTGCCGGGGCCGGTGAGGTAGGCGAGCGCCGCCCGCAGGTCCTCCAGGTCGACGAGCGGCAGGCCCTTCTCGTCGCAGAACCGGAAGACGAGCGACAGGCTCGACTCCTGGGTCTCGTTCAGGCTCAGCACCTTCGAGAGGAGGGTCGACCCGAAGCCCGTGACCGTGGCGCGCACCGGCACGCCGCCCTCGCCGGTGAGCGACATGAGCTCCACCGGGCAACCGGTGGGGGCCCACTCGAAGGCCAGCTCGGCGGCGCGGGCGGTGAGCTTCTCGTCGGCGTCGCCGGGAGCGCCCACGCCCGCGAGGTCCCCCTTCATGTCGGCGGCGAAGACCGGGCACCCGGCGGCCGAGACCTGCTCGGCGATGAGCTGCAGGGTGCGCGTCTTTCCCGTCCCGGTCGCGCCGGCGATGAGCCCGTGGCGGTTGAGGAAGCCCAGCGGGATCCCCACCTCGACCGACGTCTCGATCTGCCCCGGGGCCGCGAACGGCCGGCCCACGCGGATCGTGGGAACGTCGAAGGCGTACCCGGTCGCCATGTCCTCGCGAAACGATCCCACGCCTCTCCCTCCGCTCAGACGCGCAGCACGAGCTTGACCCCGCCCGTCCCGCCCGCCTGGCGCTCCCAGGCCGCGGGACACTCGTCGAGCGGGGCCACCGCCAGCGACAGCGTCACGCCGCCGGCGCGGGCGGCCTCGGCGAGCGCGGCATAGGCCCGCGCAAGGGTACCCGGATCCTCGCTGAAGACCGAGAAGCCCCGGATGTCCAGGCGGCCCCCGCGCAACGGCCCGGCGGTCACCGCGGCCGTGGGTCCCTCGGCGGAGCCGACCTGCACCAGCCGCCCACCGTGGCGCAGGACGCCGAGCGCGGCGACCGCCGGGTCGCCCCAGAGGGGGTCGACCACGAGGTCGGCGCCGTCGCCGCAGGCGCTGCGCAGCGCGTCGGCCAGCCCCGGGCCCGTGGCGAGCGCCACGTCGGCCCCCAGCGCCAGGGCCCGATCGCGGCCCTCGGCGCTGCGGGCGACCGCGACGATGCGGTCGGCGACCCCGCACGCGGCCTGGATCGCCACCTGGCCCACGATCCCGCTCGCCGCCAGCACGATCACGGTCTCCCCCGCCACGAGCCCGCCCCGCTCGCGCACCGGGATCCAGCCCGCGAGGCCGGCGATGCCCACGGCAACCGCCATCTCATCCGAGAGCCCCTCGGGCACGGGCACCACCCGGTCGTCGGGCGCCACCACCAGCTCGGCGAGGGATCCGACCATCGCGAGACACCAGACGCGCGTGCCGGCCGGGTGGACGGCGGAGGAGACGACCTCGCCGACGGCCTCGGCCCCGGGGATGAAGGGCGGCTCGGGGATCGGCAGGTAGAAGCGCCCGGCGGCGATGGCCAGGTCCACGGGGTTGAGCGCCGCGGTGCGCACGCGCACCAGCGTGGACCCGGGCGGCGCCTCGGGCTCGGGCGCGTCGGTGGGCTCGGGGGTCGATCCCCACTCGGTCAGGCGGAGGGCCCTCATCGGCGGCACGCTAGCGCGCCTGCCCGTCGGGGGTCCGCCATCCGATCGTTGGCCCGGAGGCCAAAGGTTTGCCCCGCGTGACGGCTCACACTCGCCCTATGACACCACACCGCACCGAGCACGCCGTCGACCCCGTCTGGATCACATGCGCCACCTGCTGGGGTCAGCGGCAGCTTCTGACCGCATCCCTCGGCCGTCTGGAGCCCACCCCCTGCCCGAGCTGCCTGGGCGTCGGAGAGAGGCTGTCCGGCGGCGACCAGGTCCCCGGGTCTCTCTAGCGACTCAGGACACTAGTCCCGCCGGCGCCGCTTCCGGCCCGTGGGCGCCAGCGGGCACCCCGCACAGGGCCGTTTCGACTCGCAGCAGCGCTTCTTGATCTTCACGCGCTTGCTCTTCCGGGAAGCCACCGCCCGGGAACCTACCTGCCGAAGACAGGTCGTTCGGTGGGCCTTATGTCACCGGCGGCGCACGGAGCGGGGATTCACCCCCCGACGCCGAGCAGCCATCCCAGGGTGAGCACGAGGACGCCGATGGCGGCGATCGCCACCGGGTAGTACAGACGGACGAGGAACCGGTCCACGGCGGGGGCCTCCGGGCTGGGGTCGTCGATCCGGTCTTCGACGGCCCCCGCGCACTACCCTGCCGCCCGAGCCGGGCGGCGTCGGTCGGACGGGCCCTACGGGCAGGCGATGAAGTTCCAGCGGTCCCCGGGCGGGTCGGCCACGAGGTCGAACTCGTCGGCATCGAAGGGCCCGTCGCCGTCCATGTCGAAGATGCGCATCCCGAGCTCGCCCGCGAGGAAGTCGTGGATCATCCGGTGGGTGGTCCCGAAGGCGGCCGCGGACGACCCGTGCTCGATCGCGATGTACGGGCGGTGGCGCGCAAGCGTCTCCGCCCCGCCCCGCAGGACCGCGAGCTCGGCGCCCTCGACGTCGATCTTCACGAAATCCGGCCGGTATCCCTCCGGCAGGTCCCGGTCGAGGGTGGCAAGGCGCACCGTGAAGGGCTCGCACCCCCTACCCGGTCTCAGCGAGCTGCGGGAGTCCGAGGCCTTGTCGCGGTAGAAGGTGGCCTCCCCGGCCGTGTCCGAGATGGCGACGTTGCGAACGTCGACGCCCGGGAAACGCTCGACGAGGCTGCCGGCCAGCTCGGGGAGCGGCTCGTAGGCGATGTGGTTGCCCTCCGGGGCATGGCGCACCATGGTCCGCAGCACGTCCCCGGCGTTGGCGCCGATGTCGATGCAATTCGCCCCGGGCGAGAGCACGGCGGCCATGATCGCGTACAGATGGGCGTCATCCCGCCTGTTGCGCAGCTGCGAGCGGGGGGCGAAGGCATCCTGCGCGCGGCGCAGCTGCGGCTCGAGGCCCATCCGGCGCGCCGAAGAGAGGATCCTCTGGCGCACGGCGCCTGCGTCGAGGACAGACATGACCCCGCAACCCTCCGCCAGCCCTGGCGTCGGGGTCAAGCCGAGCTGTGAGGCGCCGCCGCCCGGGGTCACCCGGCGGGCGCGAGCGCCGGGGCGGGGCCCTCCAGGTCCTCGGAGATCCCGCTCGGGCCGACGCGGCGCGCGCCGAGGCCCGAGGCGGTGACCACGACGCGCTCCACCTCCCCGTCCATCAGGTGCACGGCGGCGCCATCGTCCACCGCCAGGGTGGGCGGCATGACGCCCCGGCCGATCAGCTCGCGCAGTGCCGGCACGCGAGCCGGATCGCCGTCGGCGTGGGGGCAGAAGCCCCCGGCGGCGAGCCCCAGGCCCTTCACGGGCGCGTACCCGGCGCCCAGCGAGTCGGTGACGCCCCACTCGAACCAGCAGATCGCGCCCGCGCTGACCCCCGAGAGCACGACGCCCTTCTCCCAGGCCCGGCGTAGGACGGCGCCGAGCTGGTGCGCCTCCCAGATCGCGATCAGGTTCGCCGTGCTGCCGCCCCCGACGAAGATGGCGTCCGCGGCCAGGAGCCGCTCGGCCACCCGCTGAGGGTGGGGCCGGAAGAGGGCGACGTGCGAGGGCTCGCAGTCGGCGTCCGCGAAGGCCTCGTAGAAGCGGGTCACGAGCCCGTCGGAGTCGCCGCTGGCGGTGGGCAGGAAGCAGACGCGGGGCCGCTCGCTCGCGCAGAGCCCCAGGATGTAGCGCTCGAGCACGCCGATGCGCCCATCCGCCATCCATCCGCCGCCGCCGCACGCCACGATGTGTCGGGCCATCCCGCCAGAATACGCCGTAGGGGGCTGTCTGCCGGGCCAGGACCGCGGCCCGAAGTCTGTCCCCAGGTCCCTGCACGGCGGGGGGCATCCCTCCCATCATCCGGACATGGCTCGATCGTCTCTCGCTCGAGCGCGCTCCTCGGCCGGTCGCCGGCCGCGGCAGATCGTGGCCATGGGGGGCGGAGGGTTCAGCGAGGAGGAGTCGCCCGCACTGGACGACTACCTCCTCGACGCCTGCGGGCGCTCGCGGCCCCGTGTGTGCTTCCTCCCCACCGCGGGCGGGGACAACAACAGCTACCTGGTGAAGTTCTACAACGGATTCTCGGGCGGCCACTGCGACCCGTGCCACCTGGCCCTGTTCAACCGCACCATCGACGATGCGCGGGCGTTCCTGCTCGCGCAGGACGTCATCTACGTGGGCGGAGGGAACACGGTCAACCTGCTCGCGGTGTGGCGGGCCCAGGGCCTGGACGTCGTCCTGCGCGAGGCCTGGGAGCGGGGCATCGTGCTGGGCGGTCTGTGCGCCGGGTCGATGTGCTGGTTCGAGGGCGGCGTCACGGCGTCGTTCGGCAGGCGCCTGACGACGCTCGAAGACGGGCTCGGCCTGCTGCCGGGGAGCAACTGCCCGCACTACCTGACGCGCCGCGAGACCTACCTGCGCGCGATCGAGGACGGCCTGGTCGACGGCATCGCCGCCGAGGACGGCGTGGCCCTGCACTTCGTGGAGCGCCGCCTCGCCGCGGTGGTGGCGTCGCGCGAAGGCCGGCGCGCCTACCGCGTGGGCGTCTCGGGCGGGCGCGTGGTGGAGGCCCCCCTGCGCCCCGTCGTGCTGGACGCACAGGCCCGCGCCCTGGCGCGCGCTCGGCGCGCGTCAGCCGGGCACATCGCCCCCGCGGCGCTCGCGGCCGTGCCATAGCGCCCGCGCTCGGGCCGCCGCCCGGGAGGCGGCGGGCCCGGCGGCTACTTGAGGCGGAAGGTGATGCGACCCCTGGTGAGGTCGTACGGCGACAACTCGACCTTCACGCGGTCTCCGGGGTTGATCCGGATGCGGAACCGGCGAAGCTTCCCCGCCATGTGGGCCAGGACCTCGTGGTCGTTGTCGAGCATGACGCGGAACATCGTGTTCGGGAGGGCTTCGGTGACCTCGCCCTCCACCTCGATCGCCTCTTCCTTCTGCTTGGTTCCCAGAATCGCTCCTTCGAGATGAGCTCGG
>JAXIPH010000259.1:0-11700 GCA_045403035.1 Thermoleophilia bacterium
CCCCCGGGACATCCTGCGCGGGGCGGGCCCCCGCACGGCGCTGCGCATCACCCGCGAGCTTGCCGGCGACGGCGCCGTTCGCTCCCGAGCCATCGCGGCGCGGAGGGTCGTCGAGAGCCACGAGCTGTGGCTGCGCTCGGCCCTCGTCGTTGCGGAGAAGCCCCTGATCTCGGGCCTGCGGCGCCCCCGACGCCCGTGACTCGGGGCATCCTGACACCGTGGCGATCCGCCGCTGCGGCCGGTCTGGTCACGCTCGCGCTCGGCGCGGGCACGGCCGTGGGCGTCGCCGTGCCGGGGCCCGCCGCCCCCACGCCCAGCCGTGCCTGGATCGCCGCGCCGCTGTCGCCCGTCGTCGCCCGCGCCGCACCGAAGGCCTCCGGCAAGGTGGTCTGGCGGATCCCCCTGGTCGGCAAGTTCAGAGGGGACCGCACCAAGCTTCTGGTGACGCGCGTGACGATCCGCAAGGGCGTGCGCTGGGCGGAGGTGCTGCTGCCCAAGCGGCCCAACGGGTCACGCGGGTGGGTGCTCCAGGACCGCATGGAGCTCACGTCCACGTCCATCCGGGTGCGGATCGACGTGGGCGACCGCCGCCTGTCGGTCTTTCGGGAGAATCGCCGGATCATGGACGTCCCCGTGGCGGTGGGGCAGGCGGGGACGCCGACCCCGACCGGGCGGTGGTTCGCCATCGCGGAGACCCTGCCGGGCGTGCCCGGGGCCTTCCTCGGCCCCTACATCCTCCCGATCACGGGGTTCTCCGAGACGCTCAACGAGTTCGCCGGGGGTGACGGGCGCGTGGCGATCCACGGCACGACCCTGCCGGCTCTCATCGGCACCCGGGCGAGCCACGGCTGCGTGCGCATGTACAACGCCGACGTGACCCGCCTCGCCCACCTCGCCCTCCCGGGCACGCCCTTGGCGATCACTCCGTAATCCGATGGCTTCGTCCTCCGCCGGGGCTGTTTCGCCGCCGTGCCGCGATGCGTGGATCGGGTGAGCGGTGAAGGCTGCGGTCTGCGAGAGGTACGGGCCACCGGAGGTCGTGCAGATCCGGGAGGTGCCGACGCCGGTGCCGGCGGACGGTGAGGTTCTGGTCAGGGCCTCTGCGACGACGGTCAACTCCGGCGACGCCCGGGTGAGGGCGCTGCGCGTCCCCCGCGGGCTGAGCCTGCCGGTGCGGCTGAGGCTCGGCCTGACCAAGCCGAGGAAGCCCATCCTGGGGTTCGAGGTGGCCGGGCGGGTCGAGGCGGTGGGGAGGGCGGTCAGCGGCTTCCAGCCGGGCGACAGGGTGGTCGCGTCGCGCGGGTTCGACTTCGGCTGCCACGCCGAGTACGTGACCGTGGCCGAGCAGGGAGCGATCGCCAAGATCCCCGAGAGTCTGAGCGATCAGGATGCCGTGGCGCTCTGCTTCGGCGGCACGACGGCTCTCGCCTTCTTCCGGCTGGGGGTGCTCGCCCCTGGTGAGACGGCGCTGATCAACGGGGCCTCCGGCGCGGTCGGCACCATGGCCGTGCAACTCGCCAAGCACCTCGGCGCCGAGGTGACCGCTGTCTGCAGCGGCGCCAACGCGGAACTGGTCGAGGGTCTCGGGGCCGACCACGTCATCGACTACACGACGGAGGACTTCACCCACAACGGGCAACGCTATGACGTGATCATGGACAATCACGGCAACGCGCCCTACGCGCGGATCAAGGGCTCGCTGAAACCGGCCGGCCGGTTCTTGATGGTCATCGGCGATCTCTGGCAGATGCTCGCCGCGTCGCGGCAGAAGGCCGTGATCAGCGGCAGGGAGAGCGATTCCGCGATCAACGCCGACGGCTATCGAACCCTCATGTCGCTGGCCGAGCGTGGACTGCTCCAGCCGGTGATCGACACGGTCCTGCCGTTCACGCAGATCGTCCAAGCGCATCGCCGGGTCGACGGCGGCCACAAGGTCGGCAGCGTCGTGCTCACATTTGAGCAGGTCGGCTGAACCAAGAGGTCCGGCCTGGGCCCGCACACCCGCCTCCGCGGGGGATCGTCCTACGTCCTCAGGAGATAGAGCACCAGGGCGTCCAGTTCGGCGGCGCTGACCGCCAGCCGGGGCATGGCGCCGTAGGGACCACCCCGTGCCGGCGCCACGGCCATGAAGGCGCCGGGGTCCAGGATCGACTCGCGGACGTACTCCTCGGCTCCCAGGCCGGGGATCCGCGATCCGGCCGTGCTGGGCAGGGCCACGAGGCTCGGGCCGATGCCGAAGCTGCTCTCGGTGCCGGGACCGATGTGGCAGGTCGCGCAGCCCTTCGCCTGGAAGACGTCCGCCCCGTCGAGGGCGGACGCGGGGGCGGACACCGCGACGGGGTTGGCGGCGGGGGAGCCGCCCCCGTCACCCGCCCACACGACCGCGGTGAGCGCCGCGAGGGCGATCACCACGACCGAGAGGACGAGCAACTGGCGGCGGGCGCCCCCCATCGCTCAGGCCGCCGGCTCTCCGTGCGTCCGGCGGCGCACCAGCGTGAGGGCCCGCGCTCCGAGCAGCACTGCGGCCGCCAGCGTCGCGGCGAGCAGGGCCCAGGCGCCGGCGCCCGGCCCGTCGCCGCTCGCCGCCACCGGGGCGGGTGTCACGTCCGCGGACGCGGACGGCGCGCCCGCGGCGACCGGGACGGCGCCCAACTGCTGCGGGCCGAACCAGCCCTGCTCCGCCTCCCATCGCGAGGCGCCGGCCACGGGGAAGCGCACGTCGGCCACGTAGTGGCCCGTGGGCCCCGCGGGCCGGCCGGGGAAGACCGTGCGGGTGCCGTCGGCCCCCACGATGGCGATGCCGGTGCCGTCCACGGCCACGGGGGTGACGCCGTGCTGGAGCACCGTGTAGCCCACGGTGAGCGTGGTGCCCGCCTGCGGAGCGGCAGAGAGCGGGTCGAGGGTGGTGACCGCCCAGCCGCCGGCATGGGCCGCGGGCGACCAGGCGAGCAGCGCGAGCGCGGCGGCGGCCGCGGCCAGCGCAAGGGCCAGGATGGGGACCTTCGATGTGATCGTCATGCCCCCGGTACGCGCGGGGACCTGCCGTGCGTCCCGAGGGCGGCGCACGAGTGCCCGCCCGTGCGATAAACCGTCGCGATGATCCCGTTGCTCCTTCCCGATCCGCCGCTCGCCGACGAGCGGGTGCTCCTGCGCCCGCTGGCGGAGGGCGATGTCCTCGACGTGGTCGAGGGCTGCCGCGACCCGCTCGTCCAGCGCTTCACGCGGGTGCCGGCGAACTACGCGGAGGCCGACGCGCGCGCCTTCATCGGCGGTGCGCGGGACCGTCGCGCGAACGGGGTGTCGCTCGAGCTCGCAATCGCCGCCGCGACGGACGAGCGCCTCGCGGGCGTGATCGGCCTGGTGCGCGACCGGTGGGACGTCGAGCGCGCCGAGGTCGGGTACTGGGTGACGCCGCAGGCCCGCGGCGCGGGCGTGGCCTCGCGGGCCCTGGCGCTGTTGTCGCGGTGGGCGCTCGACGAGGTGGGCTTCGTCCGCATCGACCTGCAGGCCTCGGTCGCCAACCCCGGGTCGCTTCGGGTGGCCGAGCGCTGCGGCTACGTGCGCGAGGGCCGGCTACGCCGGGCGTGGTACCGGGGCGGGGAGCGCGAGGACATGGTTCTGTTCTCGCTGGTGGACGGCGACCTGGCCGCCCCCGGCGCGTAGGCTCGGGCGGACGGGGAGGGGCGATGGGGGCCACGGGCACCGGCGGGTCGATCTGGGAGGACGGGCTGGGGCGGCGCGACGACGACGCCCGCGTGCTGTGGGGCGACGAGGCCCCGCACACCCCCGATCCCCAGTCGGTGCGCTACGGCGACGGCTCGCCCGCGCGCGTGGCCGTGCAGGCCGTGATCGGCGGGCCCGCGTTCCGCCGCCGCTCCCTGGTGGACGTGTCGTGGCACGAGGGCCTGCGGCCGATCTACGCCCGCCTCACCCCCGGCGAGGCGCGGCGGATCTCGGAGATGCTCGCCCGGGCGGCCGAGGAGGCCGAGCGGCAGGGAGGGCCGGAGGGCTCCGCCTGAGGGGCTCCGACGCCGTCGCGGCGTGCCCGTACCCCCCCGTGCGCCGGATCCGACCGGGCGTTTGGGGGGTTGTGCGTCCAGTGGAGAGCGCATCCCGAGCGCTCTAGTCTCCGGGAGGTGATGATCGGCCGACGCCTCACCGACATCCCCGCGGCGGCACTGGCTCGCGTCCTGATGGACACGGCCCGCGACGGCGTCCTGGTGATGGACCCCGAGGGCGTCGTCGTGGAGGCCAGCGACACCTTCTGCAAGCTCCTCGGCTACGCCCGCGACGAGATCGTCGGCCGGGCGCCGCCGCACCCCTGGTGGGTGGACGGGCTGCTCCCGGGGCCCGCGCTGCGCTTGACGCCGCCCGGCGGCCGGGAGGCCCCGGCCGTGCTGGTGCGCCGTGACGGCCGCACGCTCCCCGCCCGAGTGCGCGCCGTGGCCCTCGGGGAGCGCCCCGGGGGCGACAGCGCGGGGATCGTGGTGATCGTCGGCCGGGCCCCGTCGGCCGCCGGGCTGCCCGGCGACGACGAGCGCTACCGGGACATCGTGGCCGCGATGCACGAGGGCCTCGTCGTCCACCGTCCCGACGGCGTGATCGTGTCCGCCAACCCCAGCGCGGAGCGGCTGCTCGGAACGCCCGCCACGGACCTCCTGGGCCGCCCGCTCTCCGCGTGGGAGTTGGTGCGCGAGGACGGATCGCCACTGAAGCCCGGCGATCACCCCGCCCGCCTCGCCGCCGTGACCGGCCTCCCTCAGGAGGAGGCGATCCTGGGCGTGCGGATCCCCTTGGGGGAGGTGCGCTGGATCGCGCTCAACGCCCAGCCGGTGGTCGGGGACGACGGCCGCGCCGAGGCCGTGGTGTCCACCCTCTCGGACGTCGCCGAGCGGCGGGCGCGCGAGGGCCTGGTCAGCCGCCTCGGCCGGATCCTGGAGCACTCCCGCGACGAGGTGTGCGTCCTCGACTCCCGCAACCTGCGCCTGGTGCAGGTGAACCGCAGCGTGATCGCCAACACGGGCTACCGGCTCGACGAGCTGCTGCGCATGGCCGCCACCGACCTGCTCCCCGACATCGACGCCGGGTCGTTCGCGGCGGTCGTGGAGCCCCTGCGCAGCGGGGACGTGGAGCGGGTGCAGTTCGAGACGGTGCAACGGCGCCGCGACGGATCCACCCACCCGGTGGAGGTGCGGATGCACCTCGCCGGGTCCGAGGCGCCCGCCGTGATCGCCGCGGTCATCCTCGACATCAGCGCCCGTCACGCCGCCGAGCAGGAGCTGCGCGGGCGGGAGGCGGAGAACCGTCGCCTCGCCAACGAGCAGGGAGCCCTCCGGCGGGTGGCGACCGCGGTGGCGCGGGAGGACGACCCCCAGTCGGTGTTCGATCTGGTGTGCGAGGAGGCCGTGCGCCTCATCGGGGCCGCCGCCGCGGGGCTCGTGCGGTTCGAGCAGGACGCCGGAGCGGCGCACCTGGTGGGCTCGTGGTCGCTCACCGAGAGCTCGAGCACCTTTCCGGCGCGGTCGCCGCTGGACGGTCAGGAGGCGTCCGCCCAGGTGTTCCACAGCGGGCGGCCGATCCACGTCACCCGCGGCGAGGGGGACGCGGTCGTGGCCGCTCCGGTGCGTGCCGGCGACCGGCTGTGGGGGGCCGTCGGCGTCTCCGGCCTCCCCGCCGGGGGGGCGGTGCCTCAGGCGATCGAGCGCCTCGGCCGGTTCGCCGAGCTGGTGGGCATCGCGGTGAGCAACGCCGAGGGGCGGGCGCGCCTGGCCGACCTGGCGGCCACCGACCACCTGACCGGGCTGCCCAACCACCGCACCTTCCAGGAGCGGCTGGCGCAGGAGGTGACCCGGGCGAGCCGGCACGGCCGCCGGTTCTCGCTGGTGCTGCTGGACCTCGACCACTTCAAGCGGGTCAACGACGACCTGGGGCACCAGGTGGGTGACGCGGTGCTGCGCGAGGCGGCGCGGCGGCTGGCCGGCCTGGCGCGCGGGGGCGACCTCGTCGCCCGGGTGGGCGGCGACGAGTTCGCCTGGATGATGCCCGAGAGCGCGGGGATGGAGGCCTGGCGGGCGGCCGACCGCGCGCGGGAGGCGGTGGCCGACGAGCCCTTCCCCGGCGTGGGGGAGCTCACGATCTCGGCGGGGGTCTGCGACCTGTCCGAGGCGGCCGACCCCAGCGAGCTCTTCCGGCTGGCCGACGGCGCCCTCTACTGGGCCAAGCAGCACGGGCGCGACGTCACCTTCCTCTACTCGCCCGAGGTGGTGGAGGTGCTCTCGGACGCCGAGCACGCGGAGCGGCTCACCCGGCTGCAGGCCCTCCAGAGCATCCGCGTGCTGGCCCGCGCGGTGGACGCGAAGGACCCCTCCACGCGGCAGCACTCCGAGCGGGTGGCCGACCTCGCCCAGGTCCTGGCCCAGGCGCTCGGGTGGCCCGCTGACGACGCCGCGGCCGTGCGCGACGCCGGCCTCGTCCACGACGTGGGGAAGATCGCGGTGCCGGACGCGATCCTCTTCAAGCCCGACCGGCTCACCCCCGCCGAGTTCGAGCGCGTCAAGGCCCACGCGGCGCTGGGCGCCGAGATCGTGGCCGACGTGCTCTCGGGCGGGCAGGTGGCCTGGGTGCGCGGGCACCACGAGCGCTGGGACGGGCAGGGCTACCCGGACGGCACCGCGGCCGAGGCGATCCCCGAGGGCGCGCGCATCCTCACGCTGGCCGACGCGTGGGACGTGATGACCTCCGACCGGCCCTACGGCGTGCCCCTCGCGCGCGAGGACGCCCTGGCCGAGTGCCGGCGCTGCTCGGGAGCCCAATTCTGGCCCGCGGCTGTCGATGCGCTGGAGAGGGCCCTCGTGGGTGGACTGCTGCCCCCTGGGCGATGAGAGACTGCCCCCGTATGTCATCGCAAGGGGGAGGGGATCATGGATCTGCGGGGAAACGCCGTCACCTGGCTCGGGCACGGAACGTGGCTCTGGGAGACGTCTGAGGGCAAGCGGCTGCTGATCGACACCTGGCTTGCCGGAAACCCGGCGACCCCCGACGAGTACAAGGATCCCGCCGTCCTGAAGGCCGACGGCATCCTCATCACGCACGGCCACTTCGACCACATCGGCGCGGACGGGGTCGAGGCGGTCGACGCCATCACGAAGAGCGGCGCGCCCACGTTCGCCCTGTTCGAGGTGGCGGCGTTCCTCGGGGCCAAGGGTTGCGAGGTGACCGGCTTCAACATCGGCGGGTCGGTCGAGGTCGCCGGGGTCACCGCCACGATGGTGAACTCGGTCCACTCGGGCGGGATCACCCTGGAGGACGGCTCGATGGCCTACGGCGGGCAGCCGATCGGCTACGTCCTCGCGTTCCCCGATGGCCTGGTCGTCTACCAGGCGGGCGACACCGACGTGTTCGGGGACATGGCCCTGATCGCGGAGATCTACCAGCCGCACGTCAGCGTGCTGCCGGTGGGCGACTTCTACACCATGGGTCCGCGGCAGGCGGCTCACGCCGTGCGCCTGCTCGGCGCGAAGCAGGTGCTCTGCGGCCACTTCGGCACCTTCCCGGCCCTCGTGGGCACCCCCGCCAAGCTGCGGGAGCTGGTGGGCGCAGGGGTGGACATCCCGGACATCTCGCCGGGCGACCGCCTGTCCTGAGCGCGGCGGGGGCCGAGCGCGCGCTCACCGCGCGGGAGCTGAACCGGGCGGTCCTCGCCCGGCAGCTCCTGCTGGCGCGCGAGCCGGTCTCCCTGCCCGGCGGCCTGGAGCGGGTCGGGGGCATCCAGGCTCAGTACGCGCCCTCCATGTACGTCGGCCTCTGGGTCGACCTGGTCCGCGTGCCTTCCTCGGGCACCTGGGAGCGCCGGCGCGGAGGTGGTGGACCTTGCCGGCCGCCGCTGCCGGACGGGGACACCCCCGCGCCGGTGCGGTTCCTGCCCCACTGGGAGGCGGCCCTGCTGCTCCACGCGCGCCGGGCGGGCATCCTGCCGAGGAGCACCGACCCAGGATCTTCAGCACCCGGAAGCCGCATTCCACGGCGGTCTTCCTGGTGGACGGGGCCGTGGCGGGGTCCTGGGCCCACCGCGACGGGCGGATCGTGCTCGAGCCGTACGCACGCTCGATGCGGCCGACCGGCGCGCGCTCGACGAGGAGGCCGAGCGACTCGCGGCGTTCAGTCTCCAGCCGGCGCTGGTTGAAAGGGCCATGGACGGCCCGTCTGACCCCCCAGGAGGCGTTCGAGCACCGGCGTTCAAGGGATGAATTCCAGGGCCGGCCACGGTCCCATCGGAGGAAGGCGGCAAGAGGAGTGTGACGTGTTGCTCGAGGACAAGAACGCGGTGATCTAGGGAGGCGGCGGCTCGATCGGCGGTGCGATCGCCCGTGCGTTCGCGCGCGAGGGAGCGGTGGTGACCGCGGTGAGGACGACGTTCCTCACCTCGCGAGCCGCGGCCCGCCACATGATCCGGTAGGGGTCGGGCGTGATCCTGGCGTTCGGCGGCTCGGGAGACCCGATGCGCGACCACTACCTGGGAGGGCTCCAGACCGCGTTCGAGGCCATCGAATCCATGAGGCGGCAGCTGTCCGCCGAGCTCGGTCCGTACGGCGTGCGCGTCGTGACGCTGCGGACGGCCGGCGTGCCCGAGACTCTTTCCGAGGACTTCGACGGACGCGAGGCGATCTCGAGGAGATCGAGAGGCTCACCATGCTCGGGCGCGCTGCGACGCTCGAGCACGTGGGTGACGTGGCCGCATTCGTGGCCTCGGACCGCGCGCGCACGATGACCGCGGCCACGGTCAACATCAGCTGCGGCACCCTGGTCGACTAGGAGCCGTCGACCGCCTCGGTCGCGGGTGGCGGCGCCGCGCCGGCCAGGAGGTCGGGCTCCAGGTAGATGACGCGGGCGGTGGGGACCGCGGCGCGGATGCGGGCTTCGCACGCGTCGCTCGCGGCCGCGATCGCCGGGACCGTGAGATCGCCGGCGAACTCGATCTTGGCCGCCACGAGCAGCTCGTCGGGGCCCAGGTGCAGGGTGCGCATGTGGAGCAGGCGCCTCACGTGAGAGGCCCCCTCGATCTCCGCCTGGATCCGCCGCTGGTCCTCGGGGGTCGCCGACTCGCCGATCAGCAGGCTCTTCATCTCCATCACCAGGATCACGGCGATGACCACGAGGAGGGCGCCGATGGCGAGGGTCGCGGCGCCGTCGAAGCGCGGCTCGTCCGTGATCACCGCCAGCGCGACCCCGATGAACGCGAACGCCAGGCCCACGAGGGCGCCGAGATCCTCGAGCAGCACCACCGGCAGCTCCGGGCTCTTGGACCGCCGGATGAACTCGACCCACGATTGCCCCTTCCGGCTCGAGTGGGACGCTTTCACCGCCGTGCGCAGCGAAAAGGTCTCGAGCACCAGCGCGACCCCCAGGATCCCGAGGGCCACGGCGGGCGAGGTGATGTCGTGCGGGTGGCGCAGCTTGTCGATGCCCTCGTAGATCGCGAACAGCCCGCCCACCAGGAACAGCACCATCGCGACCACGAAGGCCCAGAAGTAGCGGTCGCGGCCGTAGCCGAACGGGTGCTCCGGGGTGGCGGGCCGCGCCGCCTGGCGGCCGCCCAGCACCAGCAGGCCCTGGTTGCCGGTGTCGGCCAGGGAGTGGACGGACTCGGCCAGCATCGACGAGGCACCCGTGATGACGAAGCCGACGAGCTTGGCGATCGCGATGCCGAGATTGGCGAGGAACGCGGCCACGATCGCTTTCTTGCTCTCGTCGTGCACGCCCCTCCTCCCGTTCGCCGGCGCGCATGATGCCAGCGGCGGCGCGGGCTGCGACGGGCGCTGGCCCAGGGGGGTGGGGGCTCGGCCGCGGCCCGGACCCGTGCCCGTCGTGACCGTCCGCGAGCCAGCGCCCCTCAGCGATCCACCGGCGAACCGTGCGCACCGAGGGCGGGAGCGCCACTCCGCCGCCTGCGAGCGATCGGACCGATCGGATCACCGCCGCGGGTGCCTCGCCGGCGGCGGCCCGTCGCTCGGCCTCGCGCCGCAGGGCGGGCCAGCTGTAGGACCCGGGCCGTCCCCGCGCGGCCGGCTCCCCTATGAGGCGCGCCCGATGAGCCGCGAGCGCCCGCCGGCGACGGACGGTCAGGCAGCCCGCCGCACCCCACGCCCAGCCGAGCGTCACCTCGAAGTCCCGCCCGGAACGCTGACGCTGGAACTCGAGCGAGCGATGCGCAGCGCAGAGCCAGACCGACACGCCATGGGGCAGATGCACCTCGCCCCGCTCGCCCTGGCCGGGTCCCATGCAGACCAAGCAGGGTGGCCGGTTCCCGAACCGCCCTCGCTTGTAGAAGGTCTTTGCCACGAGGCGATCATCGCTCGGCCGGCGGTGACGGCTCGACGCGGACGTGCACCGGAAGGCGCCCCGGCCGGCCACGCTTCATGTGCCAAATGGCCCTCGCGCATGCGGCCAATTGGGACACGACGTCCACCAGGTGCCCCGGCGTTGCACGCCCTGAAGGATCCGACGTAGGGTCGCCCGCATGGCGTCGTCCCATCGGAAGGGCGGCTGGGTTCTCGCGCTCGTCGCCGCGCTGGCGGGGGGTGTGCTGCCGCCGAGCGCGTCCGCGTCCACGACCTGCGCGCTCGGCGCGGACGGGACCCTCGCCGTCACGCACACCGGCAGCGAGATCGCCACGACGATCGGAGCCGGGCTATCCCCGACGGTGCCGGGCCAGACGCTCGTCAGCGTCGCCGGGGGAACCCTCACCAACTGCCCCATCCGCACGGGCGCGGAGGTCGCGAGCATCTCCTACGAGCAGGCGGCGGGCGTCTCGAACCTGGCCATCTTGGAGCCCGCCGCCCTTCGGCGGGGGGCCGGCGCCCCCGTCGACCCCGCGACGGAGATCGGGGTGACCATCAGCGACCCGACGGCGACCGACGGCACCCTCGTCAACATCGTGCTCGCGGACGCGGACGGTCTCCCGGAGCACTGGGTGTTCTCCACCAACGGAACGACGCCGGCGGCGGCGATGGGGGTCAACGTCAACGCGTCGGAGGCCGTTCCCGACGTCGACATCACGATGCCGACACCCACGTTCGCGACGTTCGTCGCCATCGGCAGCCCGGGCGCCGACGTGATCGACGGCTCCGGTGCCGGCCAACTGTCGCCCCACCTGAGGTCCCTGACGATCGAGGGCGGCAATGGCGCCGACATCCTGAAGGGCGGCGCCGGGAACGACACGATCGACGGCGGGCCAGGCGACGACGCGATCGACGGCGGCTTGGGCCTGGATCTCGCCGACTACGCGAGCTCGGGGCAGCCGGTCTCGATCGACCTGGCTGTGGCCGGTCCGCAGGATACCGGCTCCAGGGGGCGCGACGCGCTCGCCTCGATCGAGGCGAGCGCGGGCGGCGAGGCCGGCGACCACCTGCGCGGCGCGGCGGGGAACGAGGGCCTCGACGGCGGCCTCGGCGACGACGTCCTCGAGGGCCGCGGGGGCGACGACCACCTCTTCGGGGATCTGGGCAGCGACACGGCGTCGTACGCGGGCGCCGCCGCGCCGGTGACCCTCGACCTGGCGCTGACCACGCCGCAGGCCACGGGCGCTGCCGGGACGGACACGCTCGAGGGGGTGGAGAACGCCACCGGCGGGCCGGACACCGACGTGCTCCGCGGCTCGGCCGGGCCCAACACGCTCGAGGGCGGGCCCGGTGGCGACGCGAT
>JAXIPH010000321.1:0-3030 GCA_045403035.1 Thermoleophilia bacterium
CCGACCCTGAGGCGCGCGGACCGACCGATCGGCGCCGGCGCGAGGTCGGCGCCGGGCACCTCGAGGAGGGCGAGATCCAGCCGTCGGCTGGTCTCCAGGACCCGGGCCGCATGCGCGCGACCATCGACACCGACCACGCGGAGCGCCTGCCGCGCGCCGGCGACGACATGGTGGTTCGTCACCACGGCATCGCGATGCCAGACGACGCCGCCCGCGCCGGCCGGCCCCCGGCCGTGGACGCGAACGATGCTCGGCCGCACCCGTTCCAGGACCTCGGGGGGCAGACCCACCCATCCGAGGGCGCCCCGGGGCGCCTCGAGCACGGGGCTCATCGCGCGCGCCCGGGCCGCTGGCCGACCGTCACCTCGAGTGTGACGAGCGCGCCCCCCCGGAGAACCTGGACCACCACCGTCCGGCCGACGCGCTCGCCACCGAGGAGCGCCTGCAGGGCCTCGCCATCGTCAACCGCCTGGCCGTCCAGCGTGACCAGGATGTCTCCGAGCAGGAGACCGCCACGCAGCGCCGGGCTCTCGGGCGCGAGCTCGACGATCAGGAGCCCGGTCTCGTGTCCCCGACCCGCGCGCTGGCCCGTGGGAATGTGGACCGGCTGGCTCCCGATCCCGAGCCACCCGCGCGGGACGTAGCCCTGCCGGGCCAAGGGCTCGGCAAGACGCCACGCGAGGGAGGCGGGCACGGCGAGGGCCGCACCGCCCGCCAGGCCGGTCGTCAGGATACCGAGCACGGCACCGCGGGCGTCGATGAGCCCACCGCCCGAGAAGCCGGGATACGGGGTCGCGTCAGTCCGGATGTACTGGTCGAGCATCCCGCCGCGAGTGCGGACTGGTCCCCCGACCGCGCTCACGATGCCGATGCTGGCCATGAGCTCGTGATCGCCCGGGCGGCCCACCGCGAGGACGAACTGCCCGACGCGCGCGGGCCCGGAGGCTGTGAGGGCCGGCTCGGTGCCAAGACCCGGCACCCGGAGCACCACGAGGTCGCTCGCCAGGTCCCGCCCGACGAGCTGGGCGGCGAGGGGCGGCCCGTTCCCCGTCTCGACGGTCAGATCGTCCTCCCGCTCGACAGCATGCTCGGCTGCCAGGACGAGCGTGGGGGCGTACACCACCCCACTCGAAGGGCGTCGGGGGCGTCCGTTGACCTGGACCACCGCCCGGCCGGCTCGCTCGACGGCGTCGGCCAGTTGATCGGAGAGCGTGCTCAGGGTGTCGCTGGTGTCGGTCACCTGGGCCATCGTGGGCCTCCTTCTCTGAGGGCCACGTTACGTGGGCCGTCAAGCCCGCGCATCCGCCAAACGGGCAGGCCCTCGCCCCGCCGTCCCGATCCCTGATCTCGACCCCGGTTGTCGCGCGCGGGGTGCTGTGCTAGTGTTCACAAGCGTCTCCTGACCACTCCCTGGGAGGACCGGGTGTGAGCCCAGCCGAGCCGGGCCGACCTGACCGACGCTGGGTCCGGCAACTCGGGATTCTCAGCGGGGTGGGGCTCACGCTGGTGATCTCCACCGTCCTGGGCTTCTGGGGGGGCTACGTCCTGGACCGGTGGTTGGGCAGCGCGCCCTGGCTCATGCTGGTGGGGCTCTTGCTCGGCATCGCGTCGGGCTTCGTCAATCTCTTCCGCGCGGCAGGGATCTTCGGCCGCGAGGGGAGGCAGGCTGAACGTGACCGCTCCGACTGATCTCGGACGCCGGGTCTGGCTCGTCGCCGGGGTCCTGGCGCTTGGGCTCGCCGGCGCGTGCGGGCTCCTTCGCAGACCCGCTGACGCCGTGGGGGTCCTGCTCGGGAGCGGGCTGACCCTGCTCAACTTCGGAGGGCTCACGTGGATGGCAGACCGGGCCCTCGGGGGCGGCGTGCGCCCCGGCCCGCGTACGCGGGCGCTCTGGGTCGGGGCCAGCGGCCTCCGGCTAGGGCTGGTCGGGTGCCTGGCGGGCCTCGCCGTCGTCCAGGCCGGGATCGGCCTCGCGGGTCTGCTCCTGTCGTTGACCCTTCTCCCGATGGCCGTGATCCTGGCGGGCCTCCGGGCCGCCTGAGGGGGCGTCGGTGCACGAGCTCGAGCCCCCGATCTTCAACACCTTCGGGCTGCCGCACCACGTGGCGTTCGCGTGGCTGGTGATGGCGATCCTCATCGCCGTCGCGCTCGCGGTGCCGCGGCGCCCGGCCCTGGTGCCGCGCGGGCTCCAGAACGCGGCGGAGGCGGTCCTCGAGTTCGTGCTCTCGCTGATCGACGACGTGATCGGGCCCGAGGGGCGGCGGTTCCTCCCGCTGATCGCGACGCTCGGGCTCTTCATCTTCACCTCGAACCTCCTCGGCCTGGTGCCGGGCTTTACCGCGCCCACCGATAACCTCAACACCACCGCGGCGTGCGCGATCGTCGTGTTCTTCGCCTACCACTGGATCGGCATCCGCCAGCAGGGGCTCGGCCCATATCTCAAGCACTTCGCGGGCCCGATGCCAGCGCTGGCGCCGCTCATGTTCCCGATCGAGGTCATCAGCCATCTCGCGCGTCCCCTGTCGCTCACCCTCCGTCTCTTCGGCAACATGCTCGGTGGGCACATCCTGCTCTCGATCGTCTTCTTCATGACGGTGGGGCTCTCCACGTGGGCGCTCTCGGGCGCGGCGGGCGTGGCCGGTCTCGTGATCGGCGGCGTGGGGACGGTCGCGACGGTGCTCTTCACCGTCGGCTTCCTGTTCCCGTTGAAGCTCCTGGTGGCGTTCCTGCAGGCATTCATCTTCTGCATGCTCTCGATGCTCTACATCGCGGGCGCCCTCGAGGCCGAGCACGGCTCGGAGCACGGGCACGGGGCCCCGGAGGGTCACGGCGATCACGCGGGACACGGCGGCCAGGAGGCCCCGGCGCCCGCCCATCACTAACACGGCCCCCCGCCGCCGACACGGCCCGGGGGTCCGGGCGGGACGGGGAAGGAGGAGAGAAGGTGCGTATCGCTCTCATGCTTCTCGGGCTGTCGCTGAGCCTCGCCGAGGGCGTCGCCTACGCGGCCGACGCCGCGGCGACGGGGTC
>JAXIPH010000281.1:0-4502 GCA_045403035.1 Thermoleophilia bacterium
CCGAGCACCTGGTCGCGGGCCGAGCTCGCCACGACCACGTTCTGCGTCGTCGACCTGGAGACCACGGGAGGGTCGCCGGGCTACTCCAAGGTGACCGAGATCGGCGCCGTGCGCGTCGAGGGGGGCCGGGTGGCGGAGCGCTTCACCACGCTGGTCGATCCCGGCCGCCCGATCCCGGCGATCGTCACCGATCTCACCGGCATCGACGACGAGATGGTGGCGGGCAGCCCCGACATCGAGGCCGCCCTCTCCGGCTTCGTCGACTTCGCGGGCCACGACGTCCTGGTGGCCCACAACGCGCCGTTCGACCTCCGCTTCCTCAACTACGAGCGCCGCCGCCTGGCCGGCCGGTACTTCACCCAGCCGTGGCTCGACACGCTCACGCTCGCCCGGCGGCTGCTGAACGGGCAGGTGCCGCGCCACGATCTCGGCACGCTGGCGGTCTGGGCCGACACCAGCGTCCGGCCGATCCACCGCGCCCTGCCCGACGCCGAGGCCACGGCCGAGGTCCTGCTGGCGCTGCTCGGGCTGCTGGACGAGCGCGGGATCGACTCGCTCGAGCGGGCGGTCGCCTTCGCCGGAGCCGGGGGCGCGCGTCACGCGCACAAGCTGGCCCTGGCCGACGACCTCCCGGCGCAGCCCGGCGTGTACCTGATGCGCGACCGCGACGGCGGCGTGCTCTACGTGGGCAAGGCGACCAACTTGCGCCGGCGGGTGCGCGCGTACTTCGGCCCCGGCGGGCGGCACGGGCGGATGATCGGGCGGGCGCTCGAGGAGCTCGAGTCGCTGGACCACGAGACCTGCGGCTCGGAGTTCGCCGCCCTCCTTCGGGAGGACCGCCTGATCAAGGAGCTGCAGCCGCCGTGCAACCGGCGTGGCGCGGGCGGAGGCGGCGCGTACCTCAAGCTCACGCTCGCCGAGGACACGCCGCGCCTCTACGCGGTGCGCACCCTGCTCCCGGACGGCGCCGCCTACTTCGGGCCGGTGCGCTCGCAGCGCCTCGCCCGCGGCGCCGTGACGGCGCTGCGCCTCCTCTACCCGCTCGACGGGGTGGCCACCCGTGCGCGGGCGGCCGACGAGGTGCGGCGATTGTTGTCCGGGGAGCCGTCGTCGCTCGCCGACCTGGGCCGGCGGCTGGCGGTGGCGGTGCACGAGGGTCGCCTCGCGGTGGAGCCCGGCTCGCCCCACTGCCCGGCCGCAGCCCTCCTCGGCACCCTCGGCGGCCTGGCCCGGGCGCGCCGGGCGCAGGGGAGCCTCGCGGTCCTGCTGGAGCCCGGGGAGGAGGAGGGCAGCGTCGAGGCCTTCTTCGTCGCCGCCGGGGTGGTCTGCCACCAGGCCTCGCTCACGGCCGAGTGGTGGCGGGAGCCCGCACGGCGGGGGCTGGCGATCGTCCGGCGCGAGTCGCGGCGGCCGCCACGGCCACCGGCGGTCGCCGCCCTCGACGAGCTCGGGATCGTGGAGGGCCGGCTGCGCGAGCGGGACGGCGCGGGGGTCACCCTCGAGCTCGCGGGTGGCTGTACCACCGAATGGGCCCTCGCCGCCGTCGGCCGCGCCGTGGGCGCGCTGGCCGAGGTGCCGGCCTCGCCGTGCGAGCCGCCGCCGCCCTCGCCCTGAGCGGGCGCTACGCGCCGTTCGGCCGCCAGGCGGCGGGCGGGTTGCGGGCCTGGGCCCAGAGCTGCGGCGCGCACCTGCGCATCGAGGACGACCGCAGCGACCCGGCCGAGTCCGCCCGGCTCCTGCCCGGCCTGGCACGGGCGGCCGACCTGGCGTTCGGGCCCTATGGCAGCGGCCCCACCCGCCGGGCCGCCGAGGCCATGGCCGGCCGGCCGGAGGTCGTCTGGAACCACGGCGGCGCCGCGGTGCCCCGCACCGGCGCCCGCGTCGTCGACGTCCTGGGCCCGGCCGTGCGCTACTGGCGCGGGCTGCCCGACGTCCTGCGGGCGGCCGGCGCCGACCTGGGCGCCGTGGCCGTCGTGCGGGCGCCCGGAGGCTTCGGCCGGGCGGTGGCCGCCGGGGCGATCGAGTCGCTGGCGGCGAGGGGCGCGCGGCCGGCGGTCTCCCTCGACCTCGACCCCCGGGACGCGGGCGCCGCCGTGGCCGCCGCCCGGGCCGCCGGGGCGCGCTGGGTCGTGGGCGGCGGGCGGGCCGAGGATGACCTGGCCTTGGGGCGAGCCCTGGTGGGCACCGGCATCGCGGCGGGGCTGGTGGTGTGCGGCGTGGCCCTCGCGGGCGAGGAGCTGGGGGACGCCGTGAGCGGGTGGATCGGCCCGGTCCAATGGGCGCCCTCGGAGGACGGCCCGGCGCCCCCGGCGCCGCTGCCTCCGGGAGCGGACTACCCCGCGGCGCAGGCGCTCGCCGCCGGCGTCGTCGCGCAGCAGGCCCTGGCGCTTGCGGGCGGCTCCGCGCCCGACGCTCTCTGGGACGCCGCGCGCGCGCTTCGCACCGTGACCTTCCTCGGACCCTTCGCGGTCGACGCGGAGGGCCGCCAGACCGCGCACTCACCCTCGATCGTCCGGTGGACCGGCGCCCGGGAGGACCTGCGCCGCGTCGTCGTGTGGAGGCCGCCGACGGCGGCGTGACACACTGGCGGGGTGATGGTGACGGGCCGCGCATCGGCGCACGGGGCCGTCGGCAGCCTGGTGGCCTGGTTTGGCCGGGAGGGCGCCGACCTGCCCTGGCGGCGCACCCGGGATCGCTACCGCGTCCTGGTGGCGGAGGCCCAGCTCCAGGCGACGCCGGTGGCGCGCGTGGTGCCCTACTACGAGCGGTTCACCGCGCGGTGGCCCACGGCGGCGGACCTCGCCCGGGCCGAGCTCGGGGACGTGCTGGCCGAGTGGCATGGCCTGGGCTACCCGCGCCGGGCGCGGAACCTCCACGCCGCTGCGCGCATCGTCGCCGAGGAGGGCTGGCCCGAGCGCCTCACCGACCTTCCCGGCGTGGGCCCCTACACCGCGGCGGCCATCCGGTGCTTCGCCGACGGCGAGGACGTGCTGCCGCTCGACACGAACGCCGCCCGCGTCGTCGCACGCCGCTTCCCGGACGGCTGGCCCGGCGCGCCGCCGGGCGCGGCCTGGGAGGCCGGACAGGCGGTCATGGACCTCGGGCGCCTGTGGTGCACGGCTCGCCGCCCGCGGTGCGACGCCGGCTGCCCGCTGCGCCGGGGCTGTCCCGCCGCCGACGCGGGGACCGCCGGGCTCGAGGAGCCGCCCGGCCGCCGGCAGCCCCGCTACGACGGGTCGATGCGCCAGCGGCGCGGCGCGCTCCTCGGCGCCCTGGCCGGTCTCGGGTGGGCGAGCGTGGACCGGGACCCCGAGGCGGCGGAGAGCCTGGTGGCCGACGGGCTCGCCCGGCGGAGCGGGGGGCGGCTCCTGCGCGCGGGGTCGGGCCCGTGACACCGCGCCAGGTTGTGGTCGCGGCGATCATCGAGCGCGGCGGGCGCCTCCTGGTGAGCCAGCGCGGTCCCGAGGTGGGCCAGCCCGGCCGCTGGGAGTTCCCGGGAGGGAAGCGCGAGACGGGCGAGGGCGATCGTCAGGCGCTGGCCCGGGAGCTGCGCGAGGAGCTCGGGATCTCGCTCACGGTGGGCCCACGGGTCTGGACGGCCACGGCCGGCCCCCTCGAGCTGAGGTTCTTCCGCTGCCCGTGGGCCGGCGGCCAGCGACCCAGGGCGCTCGGGAGCGTGCAGTTCCGGTGGGTGCGGCGCGAGGACCTGCCCGGTCTGTCGTTCCCTCCGGCCGACACCCCCCTGGTGCGCGCCCTCATCGAGGGTCGCGTCTGATGTCGATCTGCCTGTCCCGGCGGCCCGCCCCGGCGCAGCCGGTGCCGCCGGTCCGCATCTGCGCCCGTCAGGGCGCAGATGGCGTCTGGCCGGCCCCGCTTAAGAGGGCCGGCCTACGCTGGCGCCTCTTGCGACGCGGGGTACACTTTTCGGCGGACCCTGGAGGTGGCGATGGCCAAGGCAAAGCGGGAGCGGCGCAACAGCATCAGGACCATGGCGACGGACTCGTCCGCGCTCGACGCCCTCGAGTCCCTCGAGCGCGCGGAGCGGTCCGCCGCGGAGGCCGAGCGCACGGGCGCCGAGCAGCCCGAGACCAGCGCGGCGATGCCCGCCGAGGTCGAGAAGGAGTAGCCGCCCGGGGCGCCGGGTCAGGCGCCCGCGGTGGTCGTCCGCGTGAAGGGCTCGCCGCTGACCAGGAAGCGCACCCGCCCCCCGAGCTCCGAGCCGTTGTTGGCCACGCGCTCCAGGTGGCGCGCCACCAGCACGGCCGCGGCCGACCACACACGCGTCTCGGGCTCGTCCGGGGCCTCGGCGACGGCGGTCAGCACGTCCCGCAGCATCAGCCGCACGGTCGCCGCCTCGGCAGCCGCCTCCTCGCCCAGCTCCGCGTCGCCTCGGGCGATGGCCTGCACGGCGCGCGCGAGCGTGTCGATCGCGCGGGCGCTCATGCGGGAGATGAGTGCCTGAACCTCCGGGACCGTTCCCTCCGGTCTGACCTGGGTCGCGG